>SLST01000331.1 GCA_007130265.1 Spirochaetales bacterium | reverse complement strand
TACTGGTTTGCTGCTATGTTTAGATTGCGAGCGGTCATTGATGCCGAATGAGGGAAAAATAGGATGTCAGTTTGGTTAACTATTCGTAATGTGAATTTCTTGGCAACCCCCTTTGCAGGATGCTGTTTTATAAGGGTTTCTGGCGTCGAGCCCTTTGAAGGATTTGCCCCGTTGAGAGGGGATTAAGACACAGCAAAATCAGGCACTTGTCAAGTGCTAACTCGGTCTTTGAAGGATTTGCCCCGTTGAGAGGGGATTAAGACCGCATCGTCTACGGTAAATTCTTCCTTGTGCCATCCCTTTGAAGGATTTGCCCCGTTGAGAGGGGATTAAGACGCTACCAGCTCGTGAATCACTTGGCTTGCTTGGCTTTGAAGGATTTGCCCCGTTGAGAGGGGATTAAGACTATCCATTTCCATTGAGTGGGTGCAAGTGCTCCTTTGAAGGATTTGCCCCGTTGAGAGGGGATTAAGACTAGCCCATTTACTTACTAACGTGTTTAATCTTTCACTCTTTGAAGGATTTGCCCCGTTGAGAGGGGATTAAGACTCATGGGGGATGCGACATTTGGTGGGGGATTTTACTTTGAAGGATTTGCCCCGTTGAGAGGGGATTAAGACGTGGGGTTAGCGTCTCTGCCGTAGGCGGGATCTTTGAAGGATTTGCCCCGTTGAGAGGGGATTAAGACAGATAGACATCCAACTTAGTCATTCCCGAATGCTTGGCTTTGAAGGATTTGCCCCGTTGAGAGGGGATTAAGACGGGCGGCTGTGCCTTCATTCGCGTAAGGTGAACTGCTTCTTTGAAGGATTTGCCCCGTTGAGAGGGGATTAAGACATTAATCGACCGAGCGATTGACGTTAACAGCTCTTTGAAGGATTTGCCCCGTTGAGAGGGGATTAAGACTGTTTAATTTGTTCATGCTCTTGCTCCAATCTAAGCTTTGAAGGATTTGCCCCGTTGAGAGGGGATTAAGACCACTTCGGGCATACGCCCCGTTGAGCGGGGATGATTGCTTTGAAGGATTTGCCCCGTTGAGAGGGGATTAAGACAAATTCCAAACCGGGACAATGCTGGCGATTCCGGGCTCTTTGAAGGATTTGCCCCGTTGAGAGGGGATTAAGACGGCCGCATTTGCCGCTGACTTTGATGGCGTGGCCGCCTTTGAAGGATTTGCCCCGTTGAGAGGGGATTAAGACCCACGCTTCGACAAGTGGCCGAATTTTGCTGGCATGCTTTGAAGGATTTGCCCCGTTGAGAGGGGATTAAGACCAACCCCGAACCACAGGGCTTTACCTATGACGGACTTTGAAGGATTTGCCCCGTTGAGAGGGGATTAAGACATTGCTTGGAAAACAAGCCACAGTGTGATTACTTTGAAGGATTTGCCCCGTTGAGAGGGGATTAAGACGAACCGGAAAACGACAGCACGAACGCGCAGGGGACGGCTTTGAAGGATTTGCCCCGTTGAGAGGGGATTAAGACATTATGGCTTCTGTAAACTCCCTTGTAGTTCGGCTTTGAAGGATTTGCCCCGTTGAGAGGGGATTAAGACACAAATACGAGTCCGTAGCCGTCAGCTTTTAGGAACTTTGAAGGATTTGCCCCGTTGAGAGGGGATTAAGACGTCAAGGGCGGCGCGTATCTCGGCTGCCTTGTGCCTTTGAAGGATTTGCCCCGTTGAGAGGGGATTAAGACCCGTTTTCCTTGAACTCTTTGATCGCTTCCTTCTTTGAAGGATTTGCCCCGTTGAGAGGGGATTAAGACACCCCCTCTGCCCACTATCTTAAATCATTGCTTTTCTTTGAAGGATTTGCCCCGTTGAGAGGGGATTAAGACCTTATCTTCCTTGATGCTCTGCTCGATCTCTTCGCTTTGAAGGATTTGCCCCGTTGAGAGGGGATTAAGACAGTCAGCTTCATAAACATACAGCTCACAGCCCGCCTTTGAAGGATTTGCCCCGTTGAGAGGGGATTAAGACGTCCGGATTCATCGCTTGAATGATCCGGTCATGGTGTCTTTGAAGGATTTGCCCCGTTGAGAGGGGATTAAGACTGTCTGAAGCCAGCATGACCAGTCTGGAAATAGCAGCTTTGAAGGATTTGCCCCGTTGAGAGGGGATTAAGACGGAATCATGGGATAATGACTTTACAACCGACAACTTTGAAGGATTTGCCCCGTTGAGAGGGGATTAAGACAACGGCAAGTTGAACACTTCCCGTGTTTGAGCCAAACTTTGAAGGATTTGCCCCGTTGAGAGGGGATTAAGACACCCAACGCGCAAGCCCACTTTACGATATGAACTTGCTTTGAAGGATTTGCCCCGTTGAGAGGGGATTAAGACGTAGGGGCGGTTCGCGAACCGCCCCTACCCTTCATCAGCCGCCGCATTATCCTGTTACCTGCCGAATCAACCTTGATTCCCAAGGAATGTCCACCATTACCCAACAACCTCGTCATTCCGCCAAGGACTGGCGGAATCCAGTCACAGGGAGGTGAAAGGTCGGCTGACAAC
>SLST01000369.1 GCA_007130265.1 Spirochaetales bacterium | reverse complement strand
GGCTACTATGCATCGATCGCGCTGATTGACGATGAGGTCGGACGGGTTCTGGACGCCTTGGAGGAGACGGGAAGGGCCGACAACACGCTGGTCATCTTCGCCAGCGACCACGGGGATATGCTCGGCGACCACCGGCTGCTGGTCAAAGGCGCGGTCTTCTACGACGCGTGCGTACGCGTGCCGTTCATCATGCGATGGCCCGGTCGTATTCCCGCGGGGACCGTTGTCGATGCGCCGGTACAGCTGCACGATATCGCGGCCACGGTGACAACCGCCGCACAGTGCCCACCCGCATACCGCGAAGAGGAACGCAAGCTCTGCGGGCATGATCTGCTGCCGCTCGTTCACGGGGAACGAGATGAAGTTCGCGATGACACGGTGTGCCTCTACCGCAACACCGGGATCAACCGGTTGACGCGCGACTGGTCCCCGCCGCTCGATGCCTCCATGCTGATACACGGCGATCAACGAGGCCGGCCGCGCGGCGAGTTATACGACATGATCCAGGATCCGAACGAGCTCACGAATCTTTGGGAGAGACCAAGTCATCGAGAGGTACGTGAGACGCTCTGCGGCCGACTGATGGACTGGCTCGTTGCCACCGAGACGGCGTACTTGGGCTCCCGCGGCGGCATCGCTACGGTTCCGCCGGACAAGTATGTCTCCAATACGATTGACACGGGTCGGTCCTGACGGCAAAGTGAACAGTGTGCGGAGTCATTGCTGACTCTGCAGGGTGGTGTCCGATGAGGTCACAATACCTGTTCCGGCTGCATCCGCTGGGCCGATTCACTGTCCGTGTCGCGGTCGAACACGCCGCGCGCCGGATGATGCGGTCACTTAGGCGAGCCCAAGGCTTCGCGCTTCTCACGCTCGCGATCGGCACGATCTGCCAGCTCGGCATCGTAGGCTTTGTCTCGGTCGCGCCGGAGCTCGTGGGGTCGCCCTTCGTGACGGAGGTGACACTGCTTGCCGTGTTCGGCATTGGCATTTCGGTTGGGTCGTTCATCGTGAGCTCAAGAAAGGGCCTCTGGGGGCTCTTTGCGCTGCGGGCGCTCGTGGTGGTAGCCCTCCTCGGCGCGCTTCGCGACGGAGCGGCCATGCTTTCGCTCATGGCGGTGTTGCCGGCCATGATCGAGGCGTCTGCATACGAACGATACCGTGTCGCCATCGTCCTCAACGGGATAGTGCTTGCATACTACGCGCTACTGGCGTTTCGCTCCCTGGACGCTCAGTCCGATCCGGCGACGCTCGGAGCGGTGGTCGGCGCATTCTTCGCCGGGATGATCTACCTGCTCGCCCAGTACTACCGCGAAGCTCTCGTAGAGCGCTCGCGGAGGATCGTGAACCTCGAGCAGGCGTTCCAGCAGCTCACCGACTCGAACCTGGGCCTGCAGCTCTACGCATCGAACGCAGAAACCGAGTCCGCGGGTCGTGAGCGCACGAGGATTACCCGGGAGCTCCACGACTCGGTTGGGTACGCACTCACCAACATCGCGATGATGATGAGGGCGGCCCGGGTGCTCATGGACCGCGACCGGGAGAAGCTCGCGCAGATGATCGATGAGACGCACGTCACCGCGAACGAGGCGCTTCGCGAGGCACGTCGTATCCTGTACAGGTTGCGCAGCGTGGACGACGAGACGTATCAGGGCATGTGGGCGATCAGCCGACTGGTCAAGGCGTACAGGCTTGCCACGGATGTCGACGTCGAGGTGCACTACGGAAATCTTGAGTGGTCGCTCGGCCGACGGATCGATCGTGCCTTCTACCGGCTCGTACAGGAAGGACTCACCAACGCGTATCGCCACGGTGGCGCGACCAGGGTCAGGATTACGATGTGGATGGGCAATGATGAAGTCGTTCTGCAGATCTGGGACAACGGCTGTGGAGCACAGGTGGTTAACGAGGGAATAGGACTCGCCGGTATGAGGGAACGAATGCGCGAGATAGGCGGGAGTGTGCACGCGGGGAATACGCCGGACGGTTTCGAGGTCATCGCACGTATGCCGTGGCGTGACGGAAGCCCTGGATGACGCCAATCCGCGTGCTGATTGTCGACGACCAGAAGCTCTTCGCAGACAGTCTCACCATCGTCTTGGACGCCGACTCCTCAGATGACATTCACGTCGTGGGAACGGCTCTCGATGGGGCAAGCGCACTCGAGATGACTAGGGAGCTTATTCCGGATGTTGTCCTGATGGATGTTCATATGCCCGGTATCGACGGTGTTGACGCAACGCGAACGATTCACGAAGAGTTCCCCGGTGTCCGCATCGTGATGCTCACGACCTTTGACGACGACGTCTACGTGCACGATGCGATCGAGAACGGCGCGGTTGGGTATCTGCTGAAGGACATTGACGTGGCGGAGCTCGCGACCGCTATACGTGCTGTACACGCAGGGAGCTTCCTGGTATCGCCGTCGGTGGGAGCGAAACTCGCGGCAGGCGGCGGTTCGTCGGACCACCTTGCTGTGCCTTCCCGGGCAGAGCGGATCATGAAGGAGTTCTCAGATCT
>SLST01000304.1 GCA_007130265.1 Spirochaetales bacterium | reverse complement strand
CGGTCCTAAAGCTAGCCCGCAGACACGCATTAAGAATTGAGCCAAACACGCATTAAGAATTGAGCCACCTTTAACCAACAGCCTCTGTATTCTTTTGGGCAAGCAGTTCAAAAGGAAGGAGGCGGAAAGGATGTTAAAGGTGGAAGACATACAGGGTATAGCGGAATATTGTCGTGTATTGGGTCACAGTGCCCGTGAGGCGTCGCGAGTATTTCAGCGTTCACGCAACACGGTCGCCAAGGTTCTCAAGGAAGGCGTTGAAGGTTTTCGTCATCGTGAGGTGTATCGTCGCAGGTCCCGTGTGCTTTTCCCGGTCCATCAGCGTTATATTGACGATGTGCTTGAGGGTCGTAAGGGCGGATTACAGGTAGGCAAGCAGAAGCACAATGCACTGACGATCACAAACCATTTACGCTCTGAGCTCGATTACGCCGGCAGCGTATCTCAAGTTAGGCGCTACATAAGTCGTCGTCGTTCTGAACTTGGGATATGCCGCGGCGAAGTCTCGTTGGATCGGGTCAGGGAACCTCAGGGTCTTTGCGAGGCGGACTGGACTGAAGTTAAGGTCTATCTTGGTTCGACCTTGACCAGCGTATGGTTGTTCGTGATGCGCTTTCGTTTCAGCGGGGCGTTGTTCGTGCGCGCCTATCGGGCGATGGACACGGAGAGTCTTCTTGACGGTTTGCAACGCGGCTTCGAGCACTTTGGTGGCGTACCGACGGTCCAGTTGGACAATCAGAAGGCCGCGGTGATCAAGTTGCTGAAGGGCCGCGCCCGTCTTGAAACCAAGGCCTTTGTAGCTTTTCGTTCCCATTACTGCGCGCGGGTGCAATACACGATGCGCTCGTCACCGGACGAGAACGGTTCGGTCGAGGCGACCATGGGCCCCGCAGCTCGTTGGCTGGTTCCGGTGCCTTTCTTTGCGCGACTGAGCGATCTGAACGTCTATTTACTGGGCTGCAGCACGCGCTATCTCAGTCACCAGATCCGGGATCGTTCGGGTTTGGTCGGCGAGAACTTCGATCTGGAAAAGAACCTGTTGCTTCCTTTGCCGGCTCGCCGCTACGACACCGGACGGGAACTTCGCGTGATGGTCGACGATCAAAGCCGTTTCCGCTATCGCGACGTCTGGTACAGTGTGCCCTTGTCCTACCGTCGCCGTGAGGTCACGGCAGTCGGTTATGCCAACGAGGTGCATGCCCGTGCCGACGGCCGCCTGATCGCCCGCCATGATCGCGGCTTCGAGAGGGGCGGTAAGGTGCTCGATCCGCTTCATTATCTGCCCGCGCTAAGGCGCAAACCCCATCAGTTGGACCATGCGCAGGCTTTTCACAACTGGCAATTGCCGTTGATTTATGAGCAATTCCGCCAGGAGCTGGAGCGCCGGCACAATGGTAAGGGGCTGAGCCTCTACGTCGAGGTTCTGGGCCTGCTCCAGGACTACCGCCAAACGGAACTAACCGCGGCCCTGCGGCGCGCGACCACCCATCGTTGCTTCAGCCCGGATGCCGTGCGTTTCTACCTGCGCTCGGGTGAACGGACCGGGGATGCGCCGGAGTTGGAAATGCACGGCCGCTGGAACGTGCCGGATGTGCGCCTGCCTCCGGTGGATTTGAACCGTTACGAATCATTGGTTATGTAATTGAGGAGATTAAACATGGAATCTACACTGTTGCTTGAAACGTATCTGAAGCGCCTGCGCTTGCCGGTGGTTGCCCGAATGTACGCCAAGCTCGGCGAGGAAGCCGGGCGATCGAACCTGCCCTACGAACGCTATCTGCTGGCCTTGATGGAGCAGGAAGTCGCGCAACGGGAACAGAATACCTTCGACCTGCGAATGAAGCGCGCGGGGTTCCCGGTGATGAAAACCTTCGAAACCTTCGACTTCAACGCCTCCTGTGGCATCGAGAAGCAGCGGATGCTGCAACTGGCCGAGTGTCATTGGATCGACAACGCCGAGGTCGTAATCCTGATCGGCGCTCCCGGTGTCGGCAAAAGCCATTGCGCCACCGCGCTGGGCGTGGAAGCCTGCCGGCGAGGCAAGCGGGTTCGCTTCTTCACGGCCGAGGGACTGGCAACCATTATCCGAGAGGCCAAATCGGAAATGGTCTACGGGAAACTGCAACGGCAAATGGAACGCACGGACCTGACCGTTATCGATGAACTCGGTTACGTAAGCCTATGCCGCGATAGCGCCCAGGCGCTGTTCCACTTCTTCAGCGAACGACATGAACGCCGCTCGGTGCTCATTACCACGAACCTGGAGTTCGGCAAGTGGACCGAGGTTTTTGGCGACGAACGAATGACTGCCGCGCTACTGGACCGCCTGACGCACAAAGCCCATATCTTCCTGGCTACCGGGGAAAGCTACCGTTTCCGGGAAAGTCAGCGAAGCCGAAACCGTAAATCGAAACCAAACATCGAAAGGAGGTGATCAGCAATGTGGAAAGACTTGGACCTTGAAGCCATGGCCGAAGAAGAACACAGCTACAGTGGGCCGCGTCCCCCCGAGGAAGTCGAGCAAATCG
>SLST01000505.1 GCA_007130265.1 Spirochaetales bacterium | reverse complement strand
GCCATCCGGCGACCAAGGGTATTGGTGCTGCTGCGCAGTCGTATCTTCATCCGGCAAAGATGAATGAGCCGCCGGTTTTGTGCAAGCCCGACGGCGGCTCGGGCGGCCGCGGCCGCGGCGAGACGGCGCGCCGAAGGCCCGTCGACACCATCCGGCTCGTTTCGTATCATCTCGTCCCGGGAGCGCAGATGATTGTCATGAAGTTCGGCGGCAGTTCCATCGCGACGCCGCAGCGTATACGCAGGTGCATCGATCTCGTCCGTGCGGAGCTCGAGAACGACCCGGTCGTCGTCGTCTCAGCCCACGGCAAGACGACCAACGAGCTCATCGCGGCGGCCGACCGGGCTATGGAGGGGACCCTCGAGCTCGCATCGATCGTCGACTACCACGGCGCGCTCCTCGACGAGCTCGGTCTCGAGCGCGCACTCATCGATCCGCTGACCGAACAGCTCCACGCCTTCCTGCAGGGCGTGAATCTGATCCGCGAGCTCACGCCGCGAACGCTCGATCACATCATGTCGTTCGGCGAGCGCCTGTCCACCCGCATCATCGCCGCAGCGCTCGCGAGAGAAGGCATGCCGGCGACCCCCGTGAATGCGTACGAGATAGGCCTTCTAACCGACGCCCGGCACGGATCGGCTTCACCGCTTCCCGGAATCTCCGAGCACATCGCCGCCGGTATAACGCAGGCGGACGGGCTTCCCGTCGTCACCGGCTTCCTTGGGCGAAACGCTCGCGGCGACATCACGACGCTCGGACGCTCCGGGTCCGACTTCACCGCCTCCATCCTCGGCGCCGCGCTCGGAGCCGAAGAGGTTCAGATCTGGACCGACGTCAACGGCGTGATGACGTGCGACCCGTCGCTCGACCCGAGCGCGCAGAGCCTGCGACGGCTCTCGTTCGACGAGGCGAGTGAGCTCGCCTACTACGGCGCCGAGATTCTCCACCCCTCCACGCTCGTGCCGGCGATCCACGCGGGGATCCCGGTCCGGGTGCTCAACACGCTCTACCCGGAGGACGAGGGCACGCTGATCCTCCCGGAACCGGTACGGACGAGCCGCTACGCGAAGTCGATCGTCTACAAGGAGGACGTCAACCTCATCACGATCGCCTCGCCGCGTCTCATGTCCGCGGTACAGATCCTCTCCAAGGCGTTCGACGTTCTCTCGCTACACGCGATTGGCGTGCACATGGCCACGACCTCCGAAGCGACCGTCTCCATGGTGACCGACCGCAACTACTCGGGGACGGAGCTCGAGTCCGCGATCGCCGCGCTCGCCGAGCTCGGTGAGGCGACCGTCGAGCACGGCAAAGCGATCATCTGCGTGATCGGCGAAGAGCTCAAGGGGCGGGTGGACGTGCTCGGCCGGGTATTCGGCAACCTCACCGCGCGCGGGATCAAGGCCAGGATGGTCTCGCAGAGCGCGAGCGAGATCAACGTGGCCTTCCTCGTGGACAATACCCAGATAGAGGAGTCGGTGAAGGCGCTGCATGCGTTGGTGATCTGACGGACTCACTTGCGCAACTCCGGTCGGTGGCCTATCGTAGGCGGCAGAGGAGATCCACATGTTTCTGATACCGCCAAAGCGCGTCACCACGACCGACGGCGCCTTCACCTTCCCCACCCCCACACGAATCGCGACCATCTGTGACGGCGACCGCATCCCCGTCCTCCAGCTCATCCGCGCACTCTCGCGGCTCGAGTGCGGACCCCGGGCCACCCAGCGCACCGGCAACGCGGAGATCGTCTACAACCGCAAAGGTTCGGTGCGCCACCCGCAGGGATATCTCCTCTCGATCTCGCCGCAGCGGATCGAGATCGCCTCTTCGACGGCCGCCGGCGCCTACTACGGCACGCAGACGCTGCGCGAGCTCATCGCGTCGAACGGCCGGACGCTGCCGTGCATGACCATCGCCGACGAACCGGATCTCAGCCGACGCGGCTACTACCTCGACTGCAGCCGCGGCAAGGTCCCCACCGTTGCGACGGTGATGGAGCTCGTCGAGCGGCTTGCGGCGTGGAAGATGAACGAGCTCCAGCTCTACGTCGAGAACGTGTTCACCTTCTCGCGGCACCCTGAGATAGGCGTCGGCTTCTCGCCGTTCACCCCGGAAGACATCCTGACGATCCAGGAACACTGCGCCCAGCACCACGTCGACTTCGTCCCGTCACTGACCAGCCTGGGCCACTTCGAGAAGATCCTCATGCTGCCCGGGTACGAGGAGCTCGGGGAGCTGCCCGGGTTCCGCGACCTGCCCGGCGGCACGACGCTCAATCCGGTCGACCCGCGTTCGATCGCGCTCGTCGCCGACATGTACGACGAGTACCTCCCGCTCTTCAGCGCGGATGACTTCAACGCGTGCGGCGACGAGCCGTGGGAGCTGGGGCAGGGACGGTCGAAGAAAAAGGCCGACGAGGCCGGTCTGGGCACGGTCTATCTCGACTTCATTCTCGAGCTTCGCGAGCTCTCGGTGAAGCACGGCAAGCGGATGAACCTCTGGGGCGACATCGTCCTGAAGCACCCGGAGATCAT
>SLST01000157.1 GCA_007130265.1 Spirochaetales bacterium | reverse complement strand
CGCGGGGCTCGGGATGCCGTTCCTCGGGATGACCGGGAAGTTCCACACGACCTGGGGCGAGTTCGGCGGCTACAAGCACCCGAACGCGCTGCGCTACGAGTGCGCCGCGATGATGGCCTTCGGCTCGAAGTGCAGCGTGGGCGATCAGCTCCATCCCTCCGGGGAGGCGGATCTCTCGACCTACCGCGTGATCGGCGAGGCGTACCGGGAAGTGGAAGAGAAGGAACCGTGGTGCGCGAATGCGCAGAACGTCGCGGACATAGGCCTGCTCTCGAGCGCCGCGAATCACCTTGGCGACCCGCAGTACGCACACGGGCGCGAGAACGCGGCGGATACCGGGGCCTCGCGGGTGCTCCTCGAAGGACACTATCTCTTCGGCATCCTCGACGAGGAGATGGATTTCGCGCCGTACCGGCTGATCATCCTCCCGGACGACATTGTCGTCGGTGAAGCACTGAAGAGGAAACTCGACGCCTACATCGCAGGCGGGGGTCGTCTCTTGATGAGCGGTTCGTCAGGGCTCAACCCTGAGGGCAGACCGCTCTTCGACATAGGCGGACGGATCGAGGCGCCGTCGCCGTATTCGCCGGACTTCGTCCTGCCGGTACCGGAAATGCGTCCCGACCTCGTAGACTCTCCGGTCGTCATGTACATGAGGAGTATGCGCCTGCGCGTGGAGTCAGGCGAGAGCCTTGGCGATGTCTACGACCCCTACTTCAACCGGGCCTACAACCACTTCTGCAGTCACCAGCACACTCCGTATCGCCCTGAGCCGTCGGGTTTCAGCGCCGGCGTGCAGAACGGTCCGGTGCTCTACCTCGCGCACCCGGTCTTCACGCTTTACTTCGCCTACGGCGCGGTGGGGTACAGGACGATGATCGCCGGCGCGATCGACCGCGTGCTCGGGACGAAGAAGCGGCTTGCGACGAATCTCCCGTCCACCGCACGGGTTTCGCTGATGCGCCAGGAAGAGGAGAACCGGCACGTGCTCCATCTCCTGTACGCGAACACGATCACCCGCGGCGCGCCCATGGCGCATTCCGGAGGGAACAACCAATCCGGTGCGGCACGTCCAACGAAGGCGGTCGAGGTGATCGACGAGCTCCTTCCCCTGCATGACGTAGAGATCACGCTGGGTCTGGAGAAGGTGAAGCGCGTGAGGCTCGAGCCGCAGGGGACGGACCTTGCGTTCGAGTCAGCGGTGGAGTCGACCGGCGGCGTCGAAGGCGTGAGGTTTCGCGTCGGCTCCTTCACCTGCCACCAGATGATCGTGCTGGAGTAGTTCGTCTATGCGAGTAATGCTGACCGGTGGCACCGGAAACGTCGGCAAGGCTGCGGTTGTGCATCTGTCCGAGATCGGCCACGAAGTGACCGTGATCGGGCGCAGCGCGCAGAGCGAAGTCGAGAACGCGAGCTACGTGCAGTGCGACATCAGCGACTACGACCGGTTGGAGGAGGTCATGCGCGGGCACGATGCGGTCGTGCATCTCGCCGCGCATCCGTCCCCCGTGGGGCTCCCGGGGCGAGAGGTGTTCCGGGTCAACGACCTTGGCACCTTCAACGTCTTCGAAGCCGCCGCCGAGTGCGGGATCCCGCGAATCGTGGGAGCGAGCTCGATCAACGCGGTCGGCTACTTCTTTGGCGACCGAGGCGTTCCGCTCTCCTATCTGCCCATTGACGAGGACCATCCCGCACTCGCCACCGATGCCTACAGCTTCTCCAAGCAGGTGATGGAATCGATTGGCGAGTACTTCTGGGATCGGGACCGCATCTCGAGCGTTATGCTGCGCCTGCCCTCCGTCATGGCGCACGAACGGATCGTGGGCGATGCGGATCACTACCGCCGCTACGATCTCGAGCTCATCGAGCGTCTGCTCTCGCTTCCGGATGCGGAGAGACGCGCCGAGCTCGACCGCATTCAGGCAGGATTCGACCGGTACCGGCGTACCCATCGCAGCGACAAGATCTCGCGCTCCGAGTGGTGGAGGGAGCCCGACGAGGCAAGCGGGCTCACTCACGACGAGTTTTTCTTCATGCGCCACAAGGTCAATTTCTTCACCTACGTTGACGAGCTCGACTCCGCGCAGTCGATCGCGAAGGGGCTCTGTGCCGAGTACGAGGGAAGCCACCCGCTGTTCATCAATGCGAAGCGTAACTCCCTGGGGCTTCCGGTCGCCGAGATGGCGAAGCTCTACGGGCTCGATGCGTCGGCGATCCGCCCGTCGCGTGGGGGCGACGACACGATCGTGTCGATCGATCGGGCGCGTGAGCTCATCGGGTACGAGCCGGAGTGGGAGCTCGCCCCCCCGCAGATCGCGCCCGCTTGACCTGCACGCGCAACATGAGTAAGATAATCGTGGTTTTCGGGGCAGGGTGAGACGATCCGAATCGTTAATTCCCGACCGGCGGTGATAGTCCGCGAGTGGTCTTCCCTTACCGGGAAGAGCGCAGAACCGGTGGGATTCCGGTACCGACGGTACAGTCCGGAGGGGAGAAAACCAGCCGCGCGATACGCCTGAGGTGGGTGGTATTGCGTCGGCCT
>SLST01000254.1 GCA_007130265.1 Spirochaetales bacterium | reverse complement strand
ATCCCCGCCCCTGGTGGGCCGGATCAACGCCTATCAGCGGTAGATACCAGCATCGATCGGTCGGGTGGAACTCTTCCATCTGCTCCATGACCTCGAATACGATGCGCTGCCTGTCTTCTGGCGCGGTGTGTTGTATCAGGCCGGTGAACCGCTCGGCATCCGGTTCGACTTCCGGTGGCAGCCACAACGCGCCACCGGCAAACTCCTCGGTGTAAAAGGCGCTGCCATGCTCGAAAGCGCGTCCGGCGAACGCAAGGACGAAGTCAGGGAAATGGGCCAGGTAGTCTGCAGGGTCCGGGTAGAGCCAGCGAAGCACCGGGTCAGAGCTGAACCCCAGTACGATCGCATCCACGGTTCTGTCCTCCTCGACCGGGGCGCGGCAGACATTGATTCCTCTCGTCTGTGTTGTTTCCATGGTGCGAGGATACGGCGCATCCGGCCCGCGAACATCGGTGAGCTTGCCTATTTTTCGCCGAAGTCACGCTCCGAGCGGCGGATCGCCTCTGCCGCGGCTTCCGCGCGGTTGTGCAGGCCAAGCTTGCCGAGCACGTGCGCGACGTGATGCTCAACGGTCTTGCGGCTCACGTAGAGGCGATCGGCGATCTGCGGATTGGACAGGCCCTCGCCGAGAAGCTGCAGCACTTCGCGTTCACGCCGGGTTAGGTCACCATTTTCGCGGGGTCCCGGACGGGTTCCGGACTCGCCAAGCTCGCGCAGCAAGGCCGCCGCACGATGGCTGAGTCCGTCGGCACCCAGGTTCACGAGCACCTGCTCGGCCGCGCGCGCCTCCAACACGGCTTCGGCGGGTCTTGTTTCCCGCAGCGATTGCGCGAGTTGAAGGTGTGTGCGCCCGACTTCGAAAGGCATACCGAGCCCGGCGAAGATGGCGAGTGCTGCCTCGAGGTGTTCGCGTGCGCCGGCAGGATCGCTCGCGGCCGCTTCCAGTCGTTGTCCGCGCGCCACCATGATCGCACAGCCTCCGGCCTCACCTCGTCGCCGCAGATCGCCGCCGTATTCGACCGCCGCCGCGTTGCGGCCCTGAGCGGCTTCCGTCTCCGCGAGGACCTCAACGAGACGGGCAAACTCCAGCTGATCGTTACCGAGATGGTCGAGACGACGTCGAACGAAAGCGGTTGCCGCGGCGTGGTTGCCCCGGAGCAGCTCCAGGCGCGCCCTGGCGGCCGCGGCCACACCGTTCAGCTCGCAGCCTACCAGCAGGCGATCGGCTTCATCGATGCGCCCTTGCGCCAGACGCAATTCCGCCAGGCAAGCGAGAATTTCAGGCTGGTAACTTGGCGCATACGCGCGGCTGTGGTGCAGTGCCGTTCTCAACTCCGCCTCAGCTCGTACCCAATCGCCGGTGGCGAAGAGCACTCGGCCGTAACGGGTGCGGCAGCCGACGTAGAGATAGGGGCAGCCGTGCGCTTCAAGGAAGCTTTCGCTCGCGCGCACCCAGTCCACGGCGCGCTCGAAGTCGGCGCAGTCGGTGCACGAGTGCATCAGATTGCAGCTGGCGAACACTACCGTGGACAGTTCCTCGCATTCGCCTCCCATGGCCCCCGCCATCGCTTCGTCGAGCATTCGTGTGCCGTCAGCGACGCGGCCCTGGCGGACACAGGCGTAGCCAAGCTGGCTGAGCGCCGACAGTTCCAGATCGGAGTCGTCGCTGTTGCGCGCGATCTCAAGCGCTTCGCGCGCCGCGCGTTCACTTTCCCCCGGTTCGTCGAACACCTCCGACGCGACCAGGGCCAGGTAGCCTCGCAGCGAGTCAATGTCGTGCGCCCGGATTATCCGTTCCGCGCGAGCGTGCCAGCCCGATGCTGCGGATCGATTCCCAAGCAAGGTCATGTACGATAGTGCGAGGTGGATCGCCGCCTCAGCCGCCAAGCGGTGAAGCCCGGTGCGGAGAAAGCCGACGTACGCCTGTTGGCGTTGAGTGACGGTCGCCTGAAAATCGCCGAGCCACCACAGCACCTCGGCGAGTTCGGCGCGTACCGCCGGGTCGTCCCGATCGTCGAGAGCGTGCTGGAACGCGTCGCGCGCCTCCGTCCAGCGGGAAGCCCGTGCAGCCTCGCGCCCCTGCTCAATCCAGTCCTCGCCCCGATTCACTCTTTTCAAGATAAGGAATCGTCCACGCCCTGCAAATTCGGGGCGAAAGGAGCCGCCAGGACCGCGAGAACCTGGCGGTGTTCCCCCGGGCTGCAGACCGACCTTTGCATAATGGTGAGTGTTAGGCTGCGTTATTAGCAGCGCCGCGGCGGGAGCGGCACTTCGTGTGAGATGACTCAAGCGTCCGGACCCTTCCGCAAATACCGGCGGCGGAGGAGGCTGACAAGGCAACGCGATCACTGAGGTTGGGTCCGGTTGTAGCACTACTGGTGGCGGCGGTGTTGGTGACAGCGTGCCGCACGGTTGGTGAGACCACAGTTGGTGAGACAGAGGATGCCCGCCTGGCCGAGGCGCTCGAAGGGTTCGAGCCGTCCGAAACTCAGGGAGTAGACCTGCAGACCCTGGAGGTGGAGTTTCCGAACGGTCCGGCACCGGCGACGGACCCCGCGAACTAACTGTGTACCTTTGTGACAATGATCATTGGGCACTGCTCGACGGGGAGCTGGCCGACGAGACGGATCGGGATCGATTGGTCTTCCGGCGACTTGCGGCGAGCAGCCCGACTTGCTTTGCCGGCCAGGAATAGTGCACAATTGTGATCAGATATGCTCCCCACAGGGACCGTGACCTTTCTGTTCACGGACATCGAGGGTTCCACTCGGCTCTTCCCGCCATAGAGGCGCTACCGGTCGCCATCGTGCTCTTTCGCCTCCCGCGGTGAGTTTGTCACCACTGCATGCCTGCATGCGTTTGGCACCCGGTTGTGTCCGAACGGGCGGTCGCGTATGCTCACCGAGAGGACTCCATGGACGTTCACGTCAACGATTGCGGCCACTTCTTCCGGAACGGCGATGGGTCGCCGTTTTTCTACCTTGGCGATACGGTGTGGCTGCTGTTCAACAAGCTCACCGAGGAGGACGCGCACGAGCTCTTCGCCGACCGCGCCTCGAAGGGCTTCACCGTCATCCAGTCGGTCGTTTTCCGCGACCTGTTCTCTCCAAATACGCCGAACGCTTACGGCGACTCTCCTTTTGTCGACGAAGATGCGATGTTCCGCGTCGATATGAATCCAAAGTGGATCGACTACGTGAAGCGCATCACGACTATTGCCGCCGGGTACGGGCTTATCATGGGCCTGCTGCCGACCTGGGGCGATAAGTGGAACACGCACTCGAACTCGGCCGGACCCGTCATCATGGACCGGGACAAGGCGCAGGGGTATGGGCGGTTCCTTTCCGATCAGCTTGAAGGGCACGACAACGTCGTATGGATCCTCGGAGGCGACAGCCCGATCCTCACGCAGGAGCATGCCGACACGATTGCGGCGATGGCCACTGGAATACGGAGCGGCGCAAGCGGCAATCGGCTCATGACGTTCCACCCGTCGGGGCTCGGTTCTTCGGAGATCTTTCACAGCCATGGTTGGCTCGATTTCAACGCAATCCAGACGAGTCACTACAAACCTAACATCCCTGGCTACATCACGATCGAGCGGCTCCACGCGAACCACCTCGCGAAGCCGTGCCTGGACATGGAACCGAACTACGAGGGTAGCCCGATGTTCATCCGTCGTCCGCGTGACGAAAGTACGGCACCGGAACCGGTGTTCAGCGCATACGACGTGCGCAAGAGTCTCTACCGGACCGTGCTTGCCGGTGCGGCAGGTTTTACGTACGGAGCTGAACCGATCCGGCAGCTCCACCGCGAGGGCGACAGGATCCACATCTTTGGCGACTACCCGATGCCGACGTGGAAGCAGGCGCTCTCGCTCCCGGGGTCGTCGCAGCTCTCGTATCTGGTAGCCCGGTTGACCGAGCGCGACTACTTCACTCGCGTTCCGGCGCAGGAGCTCTTCATCCCGCTTCGCCAGCACGGGGCGTGGCCTGACTACCAGACTGTCGGCATGAGCTTCGCCGGTCAGGAGAATACCGACCCGGTTTCGCATATCCGCGTTGCGCGATGCGCGAACGGAAGCTATCTCATGGCATACACGCCGGTCCGCCAGGTGATCACGCTCGACACGTCCGGGCTCAACCCCGGATCGCTCACGGTAAGTCTGTGGAACCCGGAGTCCGGAGCACAGACGGACCGGTACACCGCCGAGAACACCGGCCGGCTCATCGTCGTCCCGCAGCGCGACCTGGATACGTTCGTGACGGTGGACGTGGGGTAGAGAGATACCGGGGGCACGGGGAGCGACACATCCGTCGGCTGTCGCGTGGCACCCACCGGCATTCGGACGCCGCGGAGAGACGCCGCGAAGACGCGGGGGAAAAAAAAGGCCGGTCCTGACTACCAGCCGTCGGATACGCCCGCATGTGAACCGCTGTCGCCGATCGACGGGCATCACTATGGTTGGGCTATTGGCCCGATGTAAGCGTCTGAAGGCCGGTTTGTCCGGCGGTTGTTGACAGATGGTTCGTTCACTCCAACCTCCCGATGCTTCAACGAAACCACCGGTGGATCGGAGCTTCGAACGGTGCGATGGGAACGGCCGACATCTCAGGCCAGAAAGTGCCCAATCTATTGAGGGGAACAGTCATGTCGTGCTATTCCGACGGTTTCATAGACTGTCTGTATTGGAGGTGCCCTGTGAGTTCTTCCCCCGCGCTCGCCGTGCTGCGCGAACAACGCGTTTCGCTGGTCTCACAGATCGCGGACATGGGCCGAGCTGGTCGTTGATCCGCTGATCTGTTCGACGTGCGGTTCTGACGATGAAGGCGCGGTCATCCAGGACGTCGTTGAGATCACGCGGATCCTCCTCCTTCTCATCAAGCTCGGTCGTGCGCCGTCGGGACTCGACGAGTCTGTGTCGAGCCTGAGCCGCGCAGCCCAGTTCCTCGGCCGTTACCAGCGCCTCGCTTGAGCATCGCGCGATCCACCATCGACGCGCTCAACGGCCTGACGCGAACACACGACAGTCAGAATGTTGACAAGCCATAACCTAACAATTTTGGTTGGGTAGCATGCCTGGCAGGTACGCCTTTGGAGGGGTTCTGTACGCGGAGGTATGGAACGTCAGGAGCAGCTTTTCAGCGCCGTGGTCCTCCAGATACTGTGGTCCATTCGTCGCGCGCGAATGCCGGTTGAGTGATCTGATCTATCAGGGTCAGTCCGGATCGGTCGGGAGTGGCCTGTCTCGAGTACTCATACAGGATAGAGAAGCAGTCGTTGCCCCCCTGTCGGCGGAGGTCGTCACGATCGTGCAATCGACCTCGGATCACGTGCGAAACGGCTTTGCTCGCGGGCCTCGGAAGCGGTTTGAGTCTCGTGACGGCGTGACCCCATACCCCTTGGCCCGCGGGCACGTAGTGATCCGTTCGCCGCTTGCGCGTCCAGACCGCCGATCAGGCGATTTGGTTGACGCCTCGATACATGATAAATACACTCATGTAACATGGGTCGCTTGCGAGTGTGGCAGCGACGCTTGCGGAGGTCACACGGCGTGAAGACAGGGGAGAATGACGATGAGAGGCAGAGCGAAGCGATGCAGTGTGATCGCCATGGTGGCAGCAATAGCGGTAGGTGTAACGGTGAACGGGTGCAGAAATGAGCTAGTCGACGTTGACGTGGAAGCGAACGAGAGCGAGCCGGAGACTTACACGGTGAGCTACCACGCGAACGACGCGACCAGCGGGACGGTGCCGGTAGCACAAACGAAGACCGAAGGAGTCGATCTGACACTCGCGACTAACAGTGGAAACCTATCGCGGACGGGGCACAGTTTTGCAGGGTGGAATACGGCTTCCGACGGTGGTGGAACCGACTACTCGGAAGGGGCGACCTACACGACGAATGCGGACGTTGTTCTGTATGCGAAGTGGGCTGCGAGCATCTATACGGTAACATTCGAGCGGCAAGGGGGCATTGGCGGTTCAACAAGAGTGACAGCGACCTTTGGGTTGCCCATGCCGACCGCAACCGCTCCGACACGGAAAGCCAAAGCGTTTGATGGGTACTATGCCGGTCCCGAGGCGACAGGCATTCGGTACTACACCTCGGACATGGAGAGCGCACGGACCTGGGATATACCGGCAGACACAGAGCTTATTGCGAGTTGGCGCCCATACGAGATAGGCGGGGCCGGGCAGGCCGGAGGAGTGGTGTTCTACGATAAAGGAGAGTACACCGACGGGTGGCGTTTCCTGGAGGCTTGGACATCCGATGAGGATAGCGTGTATCAGTGGAAGACTGAAGATACCGAGACGCCAGCGACGGGCACGACAATCGGAACCGGATACGACAATACATATAACGCGATGAGCGGGTCGGAGCACCCCGCGGCAGAGGTCGTGAGGAATGCCACACACGGGGGGTACGACAACTGGTCTTTGCCATCAAAGGATGAGCTGAATCTCATGTATGAGAACCTGCATGAAGCGGGGATCGGCGATTTTGACCCCGTGTTCTACTGGAGTTCTTCCGAGGACACCAACAGCAGGGCGTGGGGGCAGTTTTTCCCAAACGGGGGCCAGGGCTCCATTACGCGAGAAGCGTTCAACAGCGTCCGGGCCGTCCGGGCGTTCTAGCACAACAGCCACTTCGGGAAGAAAGGGTGTCGAGGGTGTGAGTCGCTTGACAACGGCTCACCCTCGCTGAGCCCATGAATCTACGCGCCGCTCGAGTGCTGCCGGATCAATGGCCACCGATATTCCCACCGATCCATCCACGATTCCCAGTTGTCGACGCGGGAACCCGGCAGTGCAGCTGAGTCTGCACGCCCTGAGTGCCATGATGGCATTCGCGCCGTCAACGATCCAGTGCATACCGGCGCGCTTGAGCCGCCTGCCGACGGCGAGCTTGCAGCCGGCCTCAACGACACCGCTTGAGGTACACAGCCCCATGCGCCGGAAACGGGGGTACTCGAGCCGGTGCCGATTGGCCAGCAGACACTCGCGACACGTGCGCGCGTCCTTCGATGTTTTCTGGTGTGGATCGATGGCGCCCAGGATTGCCTGCATTTGGCCGTTCTCCGTCTCAGTGAGCAAATTAACGCCGAGCACGAGCCGGTCCTGATCACGGGCAAGCGTGGATCAGCCGTCCTCGTTAGCGGATACGTGATTGGCGTGCGATTGAAGAGACGGTTTCCCTCGACTCGATCCCTGGAGTTGTGCCGGATCGATCCGCGAGGGCATGGAAACCCCATCTGAGCACGGATCAACGTTATGATTGAAGACACGAGTTCAGTCGCCGTTTGGTGCGCGGCACCGGAAGAGTGGGGCGGAGTATCGCGAAACAGTGTATCGCACCGTTCACCGCGGCTCTGCGGTCGCGGCGATGATCGTCTCAATTCCGAACTGCTCGAATCGAGACCTGCTTTCGGCGTCGATGCCGCAGTCGGTGACGAGTACATCGATGTCGGAAAGACCACCGAGCGCAGCAAACGACGTTCGACCTATCTTGCTCGAATCGGCGAGAAGGTAGATCTTCTTGGCCGCACGAATCATCGCACGTTTCACCGGAAGATCGCTGAATCCGGGGTAGGTGAGTCCGGATTCGAACGAGATTCCCGCGGTGGCCAGGAACAGTTTGCCTACGAAGACGTGCTGGAAAATCGACGCCGCCTGGTCGCCGGTGAGCGAGAGCGTTGGGGCCTTGAACTCACCTCCGGTAACGTGCACGGTGAACGACGGCTCGGATCCGAGCAGCAGGGCGATGTTGAGCGCGTTCGTCACAACGTGCAGATCGCGATGATTGGATAGGTTCCTGGCCAGCTCGGTCACGGTCGACCCGCTGTCGAGAATCAACGTGTCGCTGTCGTGGACGAGGTGCGCCGCGGCCCGCCCGATCGCCCGTTTCTGTGCGAAGTTCTCGCGATGGCCGAGGGTCTGCGTCCGAACGAGCGTGTCGAGCCCTCGCAGGTACGCGCCACCGTGGTCTCGCACGATGAGCCCGTCGCGCTCGAGCTTCTCCAGATCGCTTCTGATCGTTGGTTCCGAGACTGCGAACGCCTCGCTCAGATCCGAGACGCGAGCGCTTCCCTCTTCACGTATGAGTTCGTAGATGCGTCTTCGTCTGTCGTCGGCCAGCACTTAACTCAAACTCCTCCTGACGACTGCGCTCCAGCTCCGGTATCCGGAATCAGCTGCGACAGTCGTTTCCCCCGGCTCGGTGATAGACTCCTCGAGCGGGATCCGGCTGAGTTCGTCGATGCCGCTGTAGAGCCCGGTCGCGATGCCTGCAAGGAAGGCCGCACCGAGCGCGGTCACGTCTGCGATTGAGAAAGTGTGTACCGGGACCGAGAGCGTGTCAGCAAGCCATCGCATGACGAAGCGGTTGCGACTGATTCCGCCGTCGGCCCTGATGGAGCTGCACGTGATGCCGCTCTCGGCGCACACCGCGTCGAGGATGGAACGGATCTGGTACGGGATCGACTCGAGCGCGGCCCGCACGACGTGCTTCTTGCTCGTCGCAAAGGTAAGCCCCGTTATCGATCCACGGGCATCCATCTTCCAGAATGGAGCTCCCATGCCTGCGTGCGCGGGAACGACAGCCACCCCCTCGGCCGACTCCGCCTCCATTGCCATATCCTCGAGGGTTTGTGGATCGTCGAAGAGCTCCATCTGCCGCTGAAGCCAGGTGAGCACGGAGCCGGCGCTCACGATGATTCCCTCGAGCGCATAGTCGACCCGTCCCTCAAGGCAGAATCCTATCGTAGACACTGTCGAGGGGTAGGGAGGCGGCGCCGAGTCGCCGGCGTTGAGGAGCACCGAGCAACCGGTGCCGAGCGTCGCCTTCGCGCTCCCGACCTGGTAACACCTTTCGCCGAAGAACGCAGAATGGGAATCACCGATCATCGCGGCGATAGGCACGGACCGCGAGAAGGCTCCATCGAAGTTGGACTCGCCGAAAGCATGGGCCGAGGGGTAGACCCTTGGGAGTCGCAGGTTCGGCGCCTCAAGGATCCTCGCGAGTTCCTCGTCCCAGGCAAGGGTCGCGATATTGAAGAGCAGCGTGCGAGACGCGTTCGTGGCGTCCGTGGCGTGTACTGCGCCACCGGTGAGACGGTAGAGTAACCATGAGTCGACAGTCCCGAAATACGCCGTGCCGGCTGCGTGCGCTACAGATACGCGCGAGTCGGCTCGCAGGAGGGAGGTTACCTTGGTGCCGGAGAAGTACGGGTCGATGATGAGGCCCGATCTCGAGCGGATCTCCGACCCCACGCCGGCCGAACTGAGCTCGTTGCAGATCTCGATCGAGCGCTTGCACTGCCAGACGACCGCGGGGTAGAGCGGGGCGCCGTCGTTGTCCCACAGGACGAACGTCTCACGCTGGTTTGCGATTCCAACGGCCGCGATCGCACTCCGCGGCACGCCGGCCTCTTCTTCGAGGCGGGCGACGGCGTCGTGCACTGACCCGATCACGCTCCGGTAGATCCCCTCCGGGTCCTGTTCGGCGCGGCCATCCTGCGTGTAGTTGGTGTTGAGCGGGCGAGTCGCGGACGCAACCTGCTTTCCCGAGCGCGAGAAGACGATCGTCTTGGTCGAGCTCGTCCCTTGATCGATTGCCAGGATGTGTTGTTCCATCATGCTTCCTCGAGCAGCGATCGCATTGACGCCGCGAGTCCGTGGCCCGATATCCCGTAGTGCTGAAGGATCTCGTTCTGTGTTCCGGTCACGGTGTACTCATCCGGGATAGCCGCGACTGAGAATCGCGGCGCCACACCCGCGCCCAGCATCGCCGCGGCGCATGCGTCCGCAAGACCTCCGTTGACCGAGTGCTCCTCGGTCACGATGACCGCCTTCACACGGCTCGCCATGTCGAGGAGAAGCTCGATGTCGAGCGGCTTCACCGTAGGAGCATGCAGTACGCCCGTGTACACGCCATCGGTTTCGAGTTGCTCGGCGGCCTCGAGAGCACGCCACGCGGTCTCGCCGGTCGTCACGAAGAGAGCGTCGGTGCCCTCGCGGAGTACCCTGGCCCTGCCGAAAGCGAAGGCGCGATTGTTCGGCAGATTCGGAAGCGCCTTCTTTCCGAATCTGATATAGACCGGCAGGCGACTGGTGGCCGCGGCGCGAACGGCTTCTGCCGCCTCCCAGTTGTCTCCCGGCGCAACGATGATCACGTTGTGAATCGCACGCAGCGCGGCGAAATCATGGAGCGAGT
>SLST01000496.1 GCA_007130265.1 Spirochaetales bacterium | reverse complement strand
TGCTGCAGGTGCTGCAGGCCCGCTTGATAGGCGAGTATCGCCAGCCGCTGGGGCGTTTTACGGAATATACCGAGCGGTCGCTGGCTGAATTCCTCTCGGCGGAGGGCAACCGGCTGCAGCGGACGGTGGCCGAACGGCTGATCGAATTGATGTTGGAGTACCAGCCGCTGACGGAGCAGCAGTGGTCGCGGCAGACGCCGGAGCAGTTGGACCAGTGGGAGGAGTATGGTACGATTGCGGCGCGTTTCGAAGCCTTGTTAGCGGCGGGTGAGGCAGCCGAGTATTCCCCTGACTGGGTCCGGGTAATTCTCGAGGCGGGCGATCGGATCGACTTCCGCCCGCGGATTCACGAGGCGGTGGCGCCCTATGTGCGTCCGCAGACGCCCGAAACCCGGGATTGGGACCCGGCCGAGGCGCGTGCGGCGTTGGAACGCGATTGGTTGCACCAGGCCAGCGGCCAGACGCCGCCGAAACAGCAGCACGGGGTACGGACTTGGAACCACGGCACACCGTTGTGGACCGACACGCCCACGCCCGAGCGGATTCGTGACGAGATCGTGCGGACCCGCGAGTTGGCGGCGCGGATCGAAGCCAGCCATCGCGGCCAGGTGTGCTTTGACGCCCAGCGGCTGCGGCTGCAGGAACTCGAAAGACGGGCGGCGGAGTTGGCCGAGGGCGATCGCGAATTGTACTTCCAGATCCGCGAGGTGAAGCGGGGCATCATGTTCCGCAACCCGGTCATCGACTTCGATCGCGTCCTGTTCCTGGACAAACCCTATCCGCAGGGCCGCGAATGGCAGCACGAGACCCGCCACCGGCTGGGCTATCAGGCCGTGCCCGGCGGGCGTTTGCTGATCCTCCAGGGGCTCGACCCCGGCGGGCAGCTGACCCAGCTGATGCCGCAACCGCCGCTGCACGGTTCGTTCTGGCGGCCCGATGTTTCGTTCGATGGCCAGACCGTACTGTTCTCTTACAAGCCGCACAACGAAAAAGCCTTCCATTTGTACGAGATCGATGTCGACGGCTCGAATCTCCGCCAGTTGACCGACGGCATCTACGACGATCTGGACCCGATCTATCTGCCGGATGGCCATCTTCTGTTCTCGACCACCCGCGGGCACACCTATGTACGTTGCATGCCGCCGACCAATGCCTTTGTGTTGGCCCGTGCCGATGCCGATGGCCGCAATATCTACTTGGTGTCCCGCAACAACGAACCGGACTATCTGCCTTCGCTGCTGCACGACGGGCGGGTGGTGTACACCCGCTGGGAATACACGGACAAGCCGCTCTGGCGGGCTCAGGGCTTGTGGACCATGAACCCGGATGGGACGCAGGTACAGACGTTGTGGGGCAACCAGTCGGTCTGGCCCGATTTAATGAAGGACGCGCGGGCCATCCCCGGCAGCCGTCGCGTGATGTTCACCGGCAGCGCGCATCACAACTGGTTTGCCGGCGCGGTGGGGATCATCGATCCGGACCGGGGTTTTAATTTCCCGGACGGCCTGACCAAGGTCACGGCGGAGCTGGTGTATCCCGAGTCGGGGGACGGCCCGGTCGATCCGATCGAATCGCCGCGGTACCGGCCCAGCGGATCGTACGTGGCCTATTATGCCCCGTATCCGTTGAGCGAGGAGGATTTTTTGGTCTCGGCGAATCGGGGCGGCCAGTTCGTCTTGTACTTGATGGATGTGGACGGGAACCGCGAGTTGATCTACGAGGGCGAGCACAACATCCTGTACGGCATGCCCGTGCGTGCCCGTCCCCGCCCGCCCGTGCTGACCGACCGGGTGGCCTGGCCGACGCGGGAGCAGCGGGAGCAGCCGGAGCCGGGGGTGATTTACAGCGGCAACGTCTACGTCGGCGCGCCGCCCGAATTAGACGGCCGGGCACGGTATCTGCGGGTGCTGAACATCGAGCACAAGACGTATACCTACTGGTACCGACGGCCCTACCTGTCGACCGGTCCCGTG
The DNA here is from genome assembly GCA_007130265.1 of Spirochaetales bacterium. Classification (GTDB taxonomy): domain Bacteria; phylum Spirochaetota; class Spirochaetia; order DSM-27196; family SLST01; genus SLST01. The sequence goes on along the minus strand of SLST01000496.1, from coordinate 578 downwards.
GTCTCGGCGGTCCAGTCGGACGGCGTGAAGCGGATCTTCGGCACGGTCCCGATCGAAGCGGACGGCTCGGTCTCGTTCACGGCCCCGGCGGGTGAACCGCTGCATTTCCAGCTGCTGGACGAGAACTATCGGGCGTTGCAGACGATGCGCAGTTTTACGGGCGTGATGCCGGGCGAGCGGCGGGGTTGTTTGGGCTGTCACGAATCGCACAGCCGGACGCCGGCCTCCTTTGCCGAGCTGCCGCGGGCGCTGTTCCACCCGCCGCGGGCGATCGAGCCGCCGCCCTGGGGCGACGCGTCGGTCAGTTTCCCGCGGTTCGTCCAGCCGGTGCTGGACCGCTACTGCAGCCAATGCCATCAGGGCGAGGGGGAAGCCCGCGAGATATTGGACCTGACCGATCGGCCGGGGTTTTTGATCTTCTCCGAGCCCTACATGCACCTGACCGGCCGGCCGACTTGGAATCGGCCGTATGAACCGCCCGAGAATCCGCCGCCCGGATTCGGCTACGCGGATATGCTGCATGTGGAAGGCTACTATGAAACCGACCCGGTGGCCTATCAGACCGCACCGCCGATGAC
>SLST01000545.1 GCA_007130265.1 Spirochaetales bacterium | reverse complement strand
TGAGGAACCGGAACTCCGCATGAACAGGCGTCTGGCCCGTATGTTCCGGCGGCTGCACGGCTCACGCTACGCGCGTCCCTTGCTCATAATCGTCGGGTTCATCGTGATCGCCGGCGTCTTGGCGGTCTACCTTGAGGCGAGAGCGAACGAAGAGTTCCGAAGCTGGGCCGACGGCCTGTGGTGGGCCGTAATAACCTTCAGCACGACGGGGTACGGCGACATGGTTCCCCGCACCCCGGGCGGACGACTCCTCGCGATCGCGACGATTTTCGTTGGCGTTGCGGCGATGAGTCTGCTCTCAGGTATGCTCGCCTCGCTGTTCGTCGAGCGGAATACCCGCGCAAGGAGAGGTCTGATGGACTTCCGGAAACTCAGCGATCACCTCGTGATGTGCGGATGGCGCGAGGACATGAAAGAGATTCTTCATGACGTTCTCAGCTCCTCCGCCGGCCTCGAAGCGGATCAGGTCGTGGTCGTATCCAACGTAGAGCCGGAGAAGGTTCAGGAGCTGCAGGAAGATGAGCGGCTTCACGGGCTGAAGTTCGTGCGAGGAGACTATCATTCGGAGCTCGCGCTCGAGCGAGCGAACGTCAGAGCCGCGCGGAAGGTCGTCATAATCGCCGACACCCTCGAAAGCTCTTCGGTGAGTGAGATGGACAGCAAGACCGTTATGGCCGTGCTCACCGTGAAGAGCCTTGCCCGCGACGTGTACGTGACCGCCGAGGTGCTCGACCGGAAGTACGAGAGTTATCTCAGGCACGTGCAATGCGACGAGATCCTCTTCAGCAGAGACTTCGCTCGGCAGATGCTCGCGTCGAGCTCTGCGACCAACGGACTTTCGCACATCATCCACGAGCTCCTCGGACAGGGAAGGTCCGGATCGCGACTGCTCACCCTCGCCATTCCATCCAACTTCGTAACCAGGACGTATGGCGAGTATCGCCAGAGCCAGCCTGACTCCAGTGGCCGTCGTCTTCTGATCGGGATCCTCACCAATACCGGCTCGCCGAACGCCCTGAAGATTGAGGCGCTGCGAGAGGCGCAGAAGACCAGCGATGTTTCACAGCTGATCTCGAATATGCAGAAGGTCAAGGGCCTCGAGGTGAACCAGCCGGTACTCCTTCCGCCGGACGATTTCGAGATTCAGAAACACTCGATGGCGATCGTGCTCGAGAGGGACGAGTAGATGGAGCAAAGCGCAGACGAAAAACTGAGGCAGATCCCGCTCTTCGCAGAGATAGCCGGCAACGAGGAGTACATGGGCCAGCTTCGGGACATCTGTCGCCCCCTCGCGTTGCCGGCCGGCCGCGTGGTCATTCGTGAGGGCGATCGGGGAGCGGAGATGTACATCGTGCTCGTCGGTCGGGTGGAGATCTGCCGACGCACGAGAGCGGGCGACGACTACACGGTCGTCAAGCTGCGCGCCGAGGACAACGTCTTCTTCGGCGAGATGGCGCTCATCGACGATGACGTCAGGTCGGCGACGATTCGGACCACCGTCGATTCGGAGTTCCTCGTCGTCACCAAGGCGGACTTCATCAGCCTTGGCGACCGCTATCCGCAGATCGCGCTGCCCATCACCCGCGAGATCGCCAAGATACTCGCCAGTCGCCTGCGCAAAACGACCGGCGACATGCTTACCATCTTTGACGCGCTGGTCTCGGAGCTCGAGCAGTAGCGCCGGCGTAGAGCGCAGACCAGTCAGGCGCGAGGCTGATCGAGACTACTCGAGCGCCGTCCGGATTCGTGAGAGCGCTTCGGTTACCTGCTCGCGGTGGTTGAACGCGGAGATGCGAACGTACCCCTCGCCGTGAAGGCCGAACCCGGCGCCCGGCGTGATGACCACTCCGGCTCGATTGAGAACGTCGTCGAAGAAGGCCCACGAGTCTGTGCCGGTTCGGATCCACACGTAGGGGCTGTTGATGCCGCCGGTGCATTCGTAGCCGAGGTCTTCCATCGTCTCGCGGATGAGTGAGGCATTGGCGAGGTAGTAGTCCGAGCGCGCACGGATCTCCTGCCGGCCTTCGGGCGTGAAGACCGCCGCCGCTGCCGTCTGGACCGGGTAGGAGACGCCGTTGAACTTCGTGGACTGACGTCGGTTCCACAGATCCCAGATCGTGTGCGCCGAGCCTTCCGAGTCGAAGGCTTTGACGTCGTGAGGGACGACCGTGTAGGCGCAGCGGGTTCCGGTGAAACCGGCGGTCTTCGAGAGACTGCGGAACTCCACGGCGACCTCGCGCGCGCCGTCGATCTCGTAGATTGAATGCGGCAGCGAGTCGTCACGGATGAACTGCTCGTAGGCGGCGTCAAAGAGGATGATCGCTCCAACCCTGTGCGCGTAGGCGACCCACTCGGCAAGCTGCGCCTTCGTCGCGGTCGACCCGGTCGGGTTGTTCGGGAAGCAGAGGTAGACGAGATCCACCGGTTCGGACGGCGGCGGAGGGACGAACCCGTTCCCCGAGGTCCCCGGAAGATAGACCAACCCGTCGTACCTGCCGTCGCGCCAGACACCGGTTCTGCCGGCCATCACGTTCGTGTCGACATAGACCGGGTAGACCGGGTCGGGAACGGCGACGGTGATGTCGGTGGAGAAGAGCTCCTGGAAGTTTCCCGTGTCGCACTTCGCTCCGTCGCTCACGAAGACCTCATCTGCAGCGATCTCGCAGCCGCGCTCGGCGAAGTCGCTCGTCGCGATCAGTTCACGGAGGAACTCGTATCCCTGCTCCGGACCATACCCGTGAAACGTCTCGTCGCTCGCCTGCTCGGTGATCCCTTTCCGGAAACCCTCGACCGCGGCGGGCGGAAGAGCGTGCGTCACGTCACCGATTCCCAGCTTGATGATGGGTCGGTCCGGGCCTGCCGATTGATAGGCGGCGACCCTGCGGGCGATTTCCACGAAGAGGTACGACGCCTTGAGTTTGCGGTAGTGTTCGTTGATTCTGATCACGGGTGCTCCTGCTTGTCTCTGGTCTCCCAGACAGTATATTTGCGGACCATGGTACGAGACAATCATCGGCGGCGTCTACTTGCACGGGTCAGGACGCTCGCCTCCCACGACGACGCCGGCGGCGCGCTGCAAAGGGTGTGCACCCTGCTGCGCGATGAAGTGGGGCATTACGACTGGGTGGGCTTCTATCTCTCGGTTCCCGGGCTGCGGCTGCTCGCCCTCGGGCCGTTTGAGGGGGCGCCCACCGAACACCTGCGCGTTCCGTACGGAACCGGAGTGTGCGGGCAGGCGGCCGAACGGGGTGAGACGGTCGTAGTCTCCGACGTCGCCGAAGAGAGCAACTACCTCGCGTGCAGCCTCGAGACGCGGGCCGAGATCGTTCTGCCGGTCTTCAGTCAAGACGAGCTCTGCGGCGAGCTCGACATCGACTCGCACAGCCGCGATGCGTTCGATGGGTCGGACCGGGAGATGCTCTCGCAGGTCGTGGAGATCGTCTCCCCGCTCGTCGCGACGATGTCGCGGAGTCTGCGCCGTAGTTGAAAACGCCTTGAGCAGGCCCTACCATGGGCGCGCGGACGAGCAGTACGGGGTCGAAGACGTCGAGGCCGACGCGAAAAACCACCTCGGGTACTACCGGCAGAGCGTCAATGTGGGCAAGTGGGGGCAGGCGCGCGGCATTCTGAGCGCCCTCTTCAGGGCGGCCCCGATGCGCGATCTGCTGCGTCAGGCGACTGAGAAGGCGTCCGAAACGCCGGCAGCTACTACGTTCTCGGCCGGCTCTACACCCACGTGCCGGGGATCATCTCTTTCGGCAACAACAACCTTACGGCGAGCCCTGCGCGCAGGTCGATCGACCGCAACTGGAATGCTCGCCGCCGGGCGTGGGAGCTCATCGCAGGGCTGTGAGCCGGCTCATGGGCTTTGATCGCCGGTCGACTTCCGTTGGTCGATCAGACGCGCCTTCTTGACGCCGAGTCCCTTGCGTCGAAGCTGATAGACCGCCTGCTCGACCTTCTGCCGGCGCTCGTCGGCCGAGTCGAAGAGGTCCGGCTGAAGTCCGCCCGCTCCGGCGTGAACGTTCGTGAGCCCGCAGCCGATCAGCCGGATCGGGGTCGTGTGGTCCCACTTCTCGTTCAGCAGTAGGCGGGCTACGCGATAAATCTCGTCCGCGGACGAGACGTCGTGATCGAGCGTGCGGCGCAGCGTGAAGGTGGTGAAGTCGGCCAGGCGAAACTTGAGCGTGACCGTTTGGGCATGGCTCTCCTCTTCGAGGATACGAAACATGCAGGTGTGCGCCGTGTCGAGGAGGGCCCGGTCGAGCGCGTCCGGGTTGATGACGTCGTGCTCGAAGGTCTGCTCTCCGCTGATCGAATGACTCGTGCGCCCCTCTCCGTAGAGGCCCGGATCGATTCCCCGGCAAACCGCGTAGAGGTACTCCGCGGCCGCCGCTCCGAAGGGTCCCCGGAGCTCGGGGATCGAGTACTCGCGCAGCTGGAGGACCGTCGTGATTCCGAACGTATTCAGGTGAGCGAGCATCTTCCTGCCGACGCCCCACAGCGATGCGAGCGGCAATCTCCCGACGAAGGCCGCCTCCTCTCCGGGAGGGATCACAAGCAACCCGTCGGGCTTGTCCTCGTCGCTCGCGAGCTTTGCGAGATAACGATTCGCTGCGATGCCGACGGAGATCGCGAGCCCCGTATCCTCCCTTACCCTGCGCTTGATATCGCTTCCCACCGAGCGCGGAGGCCCGAGCAGCCGACGCGTTCCCGAGAGGTCGAGAAACGCCTCGTCCACCGACATCTGCTGGAGCGTCGGCGTGTAATCGCGGAGCAAGCTCATAATGCGGCGCGAGACCTCGTGATAGCGGGTCATGCGGACCGGCAGGTAGACGCCCTGCGGGCAGAGGCGGTAGGCCTGGTTGATCGGCATCGCCGAGTGGATACCGTAGCGACGCGCTTCGTACGAGCACGCTGAGACGACACCGCGGTGCCCGGGGCGCGCGCCGACGATGACCGGCCTGCCGCGCAGCTGCGGTTGGTCGTGCTGCTCCACAGAAGCATAGAAGGCATCCATATCGACGTGGAGAAAAACCGGTTCACTCACGGATCGAGCCTCGTTCGCACGACGAGCCGGCTCTCAACCGCCAGGTTGTCGCCAATGACCCGGAGCGGATCCGGGTGGGCGAGGCTTTCCGCTTCGATCTCGATCGTCGGGTTGACGCCGCGGGCCAGTGTAAAATTCACAACAAGGGGGAGTGGGGGCCTGCGGCCGATCGAGATCCGGGCGGAGCGCCGGTCCGGCGAGACGTCAACCGGGTAGCCGACGTCGTAGATGACCATCGGGTCGGGGGAGGTGAAGGAGACCGAGACGTTGTACAAGGGCAGCGGAGCATCGATCTCCAGCCGGCCCCGGTCGCGTTCGAGAAAGACCTCGTAGGAGAGACGAACCGAGAGCACGTCGGGGAGCAGGGTCGACGAGCGGGAGTACTCGCGCCCGGCTGCCGTGACTTCCTCGTCCGCGCCCGCGAAGATCACCCGAATCTCCCCGAGTGGCGCCGGGCTCGTGAGGTCGAGCCGACGTTCGAGCTCCGGGTAGTCCACTGTCTCGACCGCGCTGACCGGTTGCGGGTTCGTGGGCGAGAACGGAGAGCTTATCAGCACGAAGGCGAGGACGCCGAGCACGAAGACGCCGGAGACAATGGAGGCGATCCGGAGTGCGAAGCTCCGTCTTCCGCGGACGGGGTGGCGCACCAAGAAGTCGAGTCGGATCAGCATCAGCAGGAAGGGCAGGATCATGAACGAGATCAGCAAGTCCCCCCGCGGCGAGAGGAGCAGACGTTCGGCGAGGTCGAGCTCAGGCACACGGAAGACGTTCAACGTGACGGCGATGAGGAAGAAGGGGGCGATCAGGAGGGTGAGCGCCTTCAGCGAGCGAGCGCGTACGACCGAGAACAGAAAGGCCCAGACGTACGCCCAGATGAAGTAGTAGCTCAGCGAGACGTCGATGACGCTGAAGATGACGATGTCGATAAACAGCACAAAGAGCGCTGACGCGGAGTAGAAGCTGCCGCGCTTGGAGAGTGGTAGGTACCGAAGCAGCTGTGCGGCGATGGTGAAGAGAAGAAAGGCCAATGCGATCTTGAGCGCAAAATAGGCTCCCGGATACCAGGTCCAGATGGTCGGGAAGCGGTGCGCGGACAGGAGAAGCTCGAGCGATTGCGTGGCGGCGGTAAGGAACCCGAAGATCAGCAGGAAGAGCATGGGCAGGTTCCAGCCGTTTCTGACCGTGGTTCGAAGGTAGCGTTTCAGCTTGTGACGGAAGACCAGCGCGTAGAAGAGCGTTGCGAGCAGTACACCCAGGAGGATGAGCAGGAAGTCCTGCTCAGCGACGAGTACGAACCGCGAACCGACACGGAAGGAAAGGTAGTGCCGGTCCCACGTGTCCGGTATGTCGGTCGCGAAAGAGCGGGCCCAGTCGCCAGTAACCTGCGTGAGCTCGCGAGCGACGGCCGCGACCGAAGGCGGCGCCAACCCCGACTCACCCGAGCTCAGGTGAACGGACGGTATATCCGCCCGCAGAAAGGCGATCAGGGGAGCCGGTGCGTCGGTCAGATCGACCCGGTGCAGCTGATTGAGCCCGAGCGTGACGCCTACCCGATCCGCGTGCGTTCCGGCGGCGTTCAGCGTCCGCTGGAGAAGCCAGGGAGGGGTCACCTTGCCGCCGCCACCGGTATCGACCACCAGGGGCAGACGGCTCGCGTCGAGGTAGAGGAGCGCGTGCGGCCCTTCGGCGAAGTAGGTCTCCAGGTATCGTCGGGTTCCCAGCGGATAGTCCGGCTGCTCGCCGTACTCGGCTCCCGGGAAGAGAAACCGAAAGGTCGTCGGCAGGGGAGCAGCGTCGGCGATTGCATCGAGCACGGCGAGGGCTGCGGCAACCGATGCGCTACGATCCTCATCCGCAGACGCGTTCTCCGGATGGTTCAGCGGAGCTACGATGACGGCCGTCGCCGACCCCGTTCCGGGTACGACGATCTCGACGACGCTCGAAAAGGAGTGCCCGGCCGCCGAGTCGGCGAAGTCGGTCGTCGTCGCTTCGAGTCCGTTGCCTTGGGCGACAGCTACGATGTACTCGATCAGACGTGCCTCGCTGGGGGAAGCCTCAGGCCGGGGATACGTCGCGCGTACCGACTCGGCATGACGAGCCGTGCCGGCCGGGTCGACGGTGAAGCCGAAAGCCACCCCGGCGACGATGAGAGCGAGCAGGAGGAGCGAGACGACTCTGAGCATCGTGGTGGTCAACAAGCGTGTTGAACACCATAGGGAAAAGCCGTAAGATGGGTCAAGAGGAACCGATGGGCCTGTTGCCGGAGATCGAGACACGTGTGAGCACTCGTGAATACACCAGCGACCCGATCTCCGACGAGAGCCTCTCGCGCATCCTCGAGGCCGGCAGGCTCGCGCCGTCCGCGAAGAACCGTCAGAGCTGGCGATTCGTGGTGGTGACCGACGGCTCGGTTCGGGAGAAGATCGAGCACGCCGCCTTCGGGCAGGAGTACGTGGGAGTTGCCCCGGTAGTGATCGCACTGTGCACGACCAATATCGAGTACAAGATGCCCAACGGCCAGCTCTCCTATCCGATCGACCTCTCATTTGCGGCCAGCTTCATGATGCTTCAGGCGACGCATGAAGGCCTCGGCAGCTGCCTTGTGACGACGTTTCGCGAAGATGACGTCAAGAGCATCCTGACGGTTCCGTATTCGATGCGCGTCGTGATGCTTCTGACGATCGGCCATGTGGATACCAGGCCGGAGCGGATCGAGCGGTTGCCGATGGACCGGGTCGTTTCTTATAACCACTGGTAGAGTCATCCGCCGTCTTCAGGCTCGTACCCGAGCGCGGCGAGTTCTTCGACCGCGACGGTCGCTTCATCCCACGGCTCGGCGCCGCTCGCTGCGATGATCGACGTCTCGTGCCCCTTCCCCAGGAGCAACACCGTGTCGCCGGGTCCCGCGGCGCTCAGCGCCTTCCTGATTGCCGTTCTGCGATCCGGTACGAGCAGGAGATCATCGCCCTCAGACCGTTCCGGGCAGCCGGCGGCTATCTCCCGGAGGATCTGCACGCGGTCTTCGCCGCGCGGGTCCTCGTCGGCGAGAACGATGAGGTCGGCGTAGCGGTCTGCGATAGCACCCTGCAACGGACGTTTCGCCGGGTCGCGCTCGCCGGCCGACCCGAACACGACGATGAGCCGACGAGCACACCTTTCGCGGAAGAAGGGGAGTACGTTCTCGAAGGAGCCCGGTGTGTGCGCAAAATCGACGATCACGGAGAAGGGTGATTCCCGCACCACGTTCATTCTGCCGCGAACCGGCCTGAGCCGGCCGATCGCCACGGCAAGGTCGTCGTTCCCGCATCGAGTGATGCGCTGGACCGTCGCCGCCGCGGCGAGCGCATTGAGCACGTTGAAGCGGCCGGGTACGGGAAGCCGGCACGGCACCGGTCCCTGCGGCGTGACGAGGAGAAATCGCGTGTCGACCGTCTCGAGCGCCAGGTCGCCGGCCGTGTAGTCCGCCCGCGAGGCGATCGCGTAGCCGACGACGGGCCGTCTCGTCGCCGCCCGGAAGTAGTCGGCGTGCGGATCGTCATGATTCACCACACCGAACGCCCGGGGCCGGTCGTCCTTCGCCGTCTCGTCGCCGCGGTGGTTCCGGTCGCTCTCGTCGAGCGCGCGAAAGAGGTTGGCTTTGTCGCTTCGGTAGCGTTCGAACGTCCCGTGGAACTCGAGGTGTTCGTGGCTCAGATTCGTGAACACCGCCGCGCGGTACCGTACGTGGGCGAGCCGACAGGTCTTGTGCGAGAGTCCGTGCGAGGTACTCTCGAGCACCGCGTACCGCTTCCCTTCGTCGAGCATCCGTCGAAGCACCCGGTGTACTTCCGGGGCCTCCGGGGTGGACTGGTGCAGTCGGTTCGGCTCCTCGAGTGCGCCGGTCTGCATCCCCGCGGATGAAAGGTAGGCCGATCGTCCGGTCAGCTCGGTGAGAAGCTGATGGATGAACGAGACGGTCGACGTCTTTCCGTCGGTTCCCGTCACGCCGACGACGAAGAGCGACTGTGACGGGCGACCGTAGAAACGGTCGGAGAGCTCGGAGAGGGCTCGGCGCGCGTCGGGCGCGAGGAACCACGTGATCCCCGGACGGGGATCCGGCGGAAGCTCCTCGCAGAGGACTGCGGTCGCGCCGGCCTCGATCGCCTGCGAGATGAACGAGTGGCCGTCCACGTGCAGGCCCCTGAGCGCGGCATAGAGGGCGCCGGCACTCACGCGACGGGAATCGTTGGTGATGCCGGTGATCCTGGCCTCCGTGCCGGGAACCACGAGGCGCGAATGCGTGAGGGAGGCCGCGAGTGTCGACGGTTTCATCGAGAGAGCATCATACTCGATCAGGGCGTGAAACGAGAAGCGGCCGCCCTCAGGAAGGGCGGCCGCGGTCAGTAGCGCCTGGGTCGGTTCGTGCGAGTCGGCGCGTTCGCGCTCCTATTGCCCCGTCTCGCTGTAGAGGAAGTCGAAGTATTCGAGGTCGGTGGTCAGCACCTTGCGGAACCTCGGCATCGTGGAGCGGTAGCTTTCGATCGCCCGCCAGAACTCGAAGAACTCGGGATCCTGCGAGTAGGCGCTCGAGTAGAGCTGCGCGGCTCGCGCGTCGGCTTCACCGCGGATCGCCTCCGCTTGAGCGAAGGCCTGCGAGAGGATCCGATTCTTCTCGCGGTCGAGCTCTCCAAGGATCGTCTCTTTGCGGCCCTCGCCGAGCGAACGGTAGGCGCGCGCGATACGTTGGCGTTCGGAGACCATCCGGTCGTAGACGCTTTCGGTAAGCTCGTCGGAGTAACGGATCTGGCGGATGACCACGTCGATCAGCTCGAGCCCCACGTCCTCGATCTCCTGGCTCGCCGCGGCGAGCATCTCCTGCGAGAGTACCTCGCGGCCCTTACGCACATCCTCCTGTTCCTCGACCGTGACGATGAGATCGGCGATTTCCGCGACGTCCTCGTCTTCATCGGGGATCTCGGAGACCTGCACCTCTTCGCGCACGATCTCGTTGATCAGGTTGGTGCTTCGCACCGCTTCGTAGATGGGGTTCTGCGCGATCACGTTCGCCACCGCGCTCTCAAAGATGTCGTCGAGGAGCGCATACGCCGACTGGACGCTGATGAGTCTCGAGTAGAACAGGCGAGGCTCGACGATCCGCCACCGCGCCGTAGTATCTACGTAGATGAACTGCTGCTCAGCGG
>SLST01000403.1 GCA_007130265.1 Spirochaetales bacterium | reverse complement strand
TCGTTCAGAAACTTCGAGTAGGTGTTTCCCGTCCGTTCGCGAAAGAGTCTTCCCAGATATGCAGCGGAGAGCCCGAATCGCTCGGCGATGACCTTCAGGGCAAGAGGGTCTGCATAGTGGAGCTCCGTGTAGGAGATGAGGCGATCGACTATCGATGAGGATGTGGCCCCGCGCGCTATCAGCGCATCGAGGAGCTGTACGGAGCGGTCTCGCAGCCATTCGAGCGTCTCGGCCGGGCTCTTGCGCATCACAAACCCGCGGTAGAGGGTCTCGTAGCCGCCGAAGAGCCCAACTCCATCAATGTCGCAGACCCTCGCCATGTGCAGCATACCGGACACCATTTCCATGACCAGACCGCGGAAGTAGTCGAGCGACATCGCGTGACTGTCCGCAATGCGTCGATGAAGGTCGTCGAAAAACCAGGCAAGGTCGTCGAGTCGGCCTTCTGACAGGATCTGACACAGGACATCGCACGGCGATGACTCGAGCCCGTGGTCGGTCGACAGAAAGGCGTCGACCTCGGCGGCGGTGACAACAGAGGTGGGAAGATAGCGGATGGGTTCGACGTCGATTCCGGCGAACCAGTCGGCCGCGGTCCGCACTGCGAGCGCGCCCTCCATCTCGGGTGACTGGTAGGTGATCGCGCTCAGCGTGCCGTCTCTGATGAACTCGAACCCGCGCCTCGTCGCGCCGTTCGCCACACAGACGATGTCATCTCTGGCCCGTTCGGCAAGCGCCCGTTTCACGCCCTCCATCACGGTCGCATCGTCGGCGGATACGATCCCGCGCAGCCGCGCGCCGTACCGGTCGATCCAGGTGAGCACGGCCATTCTGCTCCGCTCGCGGTCGAGATCGGTGTAGCGAACGTCAAGGCAGTTCATCGCCGGGGCGAACCGTCCGAGCTCAGTTCGAATGCCCCAGACCCGGGCGAGATAGGCCGAGGTTCCCGGCCTGTGGCTGATGATGCAGTAGTCACCGCGGTTCGCCATCAGTTCCGCGAAGGTTCTCGCCAGCAGGCGCTGCTGTCCCCAGTCGTTCGGGCCCGTCCAGGAGACGATCCACGGGTAGGACTCGGCCTCGAGCGACTGGTTGGCGGCGATCACGGGGATGCCGGCGGCCCCAAGCTGCCTGATAGATTCGGTCGCGAGAAACGGCTCAACCGGCACGAAGATGACCATGTCCGCGTTCCGCCTGATGATCTCGCCGACGATGCCGTCCTGTCGTTCCGAGTCCCAACCGCAGTGATGGACGCGGGTTCCCATTCCGAGCCGGTCGGCCTCCCTGACGAGACCCTGCTCGTATTCGCTCCAGTACGGATGATGGCCCGGAACGATCACCTCGACGAGCCTGCCACAGGGACCACCCTCCGGAGGCGCGGGCACGGCGTGTTTCTCGGCGTGCCATCCTGCATACTCGGCGTCATACCAGCGCCGATGATCCGACTCCGGGTACAGTGAAGGATCGTCGGGCCGCTTCGGGATGTCGAGCTGTGCCGGATCCCACAGGAGGAACCCTTCCGAGAAGCCAGCCACAGGTTGAGTATAAACCGGAAGCGCGATCCGTGCAGCTTGACAAGGCATGCGATAGGTCAAATATTTAGCAGGTAGTTTAGCATGAAGAAACCGACCCTAAAGGACATCGCCGAATCGGTCGGCGTATCGGTGACCACGGCGTCGCTCGTTCTCTCGAACAAGGGACGGATTTCGGATTCCGTCCGCAAGGCCGTCTTCGATGCAGCCTCGAAGCTCGGATACGACCGAAAGCCCGCCGCCCTGATGTCCGGCGCACGTCCGCCTATCGGCATTCTCTTCAGCATCGACCCGCAGTGGGCATTCGTCTGGGGCTTTGTGCGACCGATCGTCGCAGAGATCGAGCGTATACTCGATGATCGCGGCTACGACGTACACATCATCCCCATTCGCGATCGAGCATCCAACCCAGATATCGAGGAACGCATCCTTCGCGGATCGTACCGAGGCATATTCACGATCCACTACGTCGACGAAGCGATGTTCGACGCGCTCGAGCGTCAGGGAATCGAGGTCGTTGTCATCATGAACGGCAAGTTCCAGGACCGGTTCCACTCGATCCTGGTGGACGACTTCCAAAGCTCGTACGAGGGTACCCGGCACCTCCTGGAACTCGGTCACCGCGACATACTCTACGCCGGCACGGATCGGGTAAACCTGCCGAAACTGACAACCGATCGCTATTACGGGTTCTGCAAGGCCCTTGAGGAGTTCGGTATGCCGGTAACCCCCGCGGGGTACCTCAACTGCGAGGCGACCGACACCCAGCACCTCGAGGCGAGTCTGCGCGACGTCTTCGCCCGCTCCGTGAGACCGAGCGCGGTGTTCGCGATCGACGACGACATGGCCATCCGCATCATCGCGCTCCTCGGGCATTCGGACATGCAGGTGCCTCGCGACGTCTCGATCATCGCTCCCGGTGATCTGTTGAACTACGACGACCCGTTCGTCACTCCGGTGAGCACGCTCAGGACCGACACCACGCTCATGGGCCGGCTCGCCGGCGACATGATGCTCCGCCTGCT
>SLST01000096.1 GCA_007130265.1 Spirochaetales bacterium | reverse complement strand
GCCCACAGCTCGGACGCCCACAGCTCGGCCGGCCACTCCGCCCGTCGCCGTCGAGCCGACCGACCGTGTATCGCCGGTCACCGAATCCACCGACACCCGAGACGCATCATCCGCCGCTGGGTACGCGGAGTTTGCCTGGCCGACGGCCGACGACCCGCGTGTGGTACGTCCCGGCTCCGAGATATCGATCGTGCTGCCGGGAACCGGTTGGCTCTATGTGGGAAAGGAGTACGGCGACGGGTCGGTGACGCTGCTCGGGAAGAGCAGTGTCGGGGGCGATGAAGCCTTCCGGTTTCGGATATCCGAACCGGGTGACTATGGACTCTGGTTCCAGCGGCAGGACCCGCTCGCCGGGACATTCACCAACGAACGATTCGCGCTTCGCGCAGACCCTTCCGGTGAGACTCCCGAACCAGGCATTGCCGCCGGTGATGCGGGCGGGGTTGCCGAGAACGGCTTGAGCGAAGGCGAGCCGCCGGACGCCGACGATCGGACGGAGGAGAAGCTCTCGCTTGTCGAACAGGCACGGCGGCTGTTGGACGCGGGGGAGGAGACTCAGGCGATCGCGCGCTTCTCGGAGGCCTTGGCGCAGGCGTCTGTTGCGAGTTCGCCGCGCTCGGGGGTGGTCGACGAAGCGCTCGCCCGGAGATTCGCCGACGTCGCGGCACGGGCCCCCGCGCCTACGGCGATAGTCCGGGACTTCTGGCGAGGAGTAGCCTCATCCGGTGTTCTCGAGGCCGAGGCGCATCGAGCGCTTCTCGAAATCGGGATCCGCGAAGGTGACATCGACGCCGTGCTCGACGCATTCCTCGGGCTCGAACACACCAACGGCTTGAGCGGTCTAGGTGCCACTGTCGGCATGCCGGACGAGACGCTGTTCGAGCTCGCCCGCCGGCTCGAAAGACCGGGACCACATCGTGACCTGCCGAGGGCCCTGTCGCTCTACCGCGCCATTGTCGACGATCGACCGCTGTCGCGGTACTGGGACGACAGCCGCTCGCGTATCGAGTATCTGCAGCGCCACTACATCGATGTAAGGTAAATATCTCATCGTCATTTCCGGCCTCGAGTTGACAGTTGGTCCTGTTCATCGCTATATATGGGCCTTGGTCTTCAAGGTATAGGTATGCTGGAACGGTTGTCCGAAAAACTCAGCCAAGTCGCCCGTCAGCTCTCGGGCCGCGCTTCGATCAGCGAGAAGAACGTCCAGGACGCGCTCGAAGAGATCAAGATCGCGCTACTCGAGGCGGATGTCCACGTCCGCGTTGTCCGGCGCTTCATCAACCGTACGCTTGAGGACGCCACAGGCGAGGCGGTCCTGAAGTCGGTCTCGCCCGGACAGCAGTTCGTCAAGGTCGTGTATGACCGGCTCGTCCAGTTTCTCGGAGACGAGCGAAGCGATCTCGAGCTCAAAGGACCGGACACCCTTAGCGTCATCCTGCTGCTCGGTCTGCAGGGTTCCGGGAAGACCACGACGGCAGCAAAGCTTGCACGCCGGCTCCAGAGGGACGGGCGACGTCCGCTTCTGGTCGCCGCAGACCTCGTTCGGCCTGCAGCGGTCGACCAACTCGTGACCCTGGGCGCGCAGGCCGGCGTAGAGGTCTACCACGAGCCCGGGGCGACGGATCCGGTCAGGCTCGTGAAGAACGCCCTTGCTCACGCGAAGCGCAATGTCATGAACACCGTGCTCATCGACACCTCCGGACGCATGCAGATCGACGAGCAGTTGATGAAGGAGCTCGTCAGAATCCGCACGACGGCGGAACCCGACGAGACGCTGCTCGTCGCCGACAGTATGACGGGTCAAGCAGCAGTGGACGTCGCAAAGGCGTTTGACGAGGCGGTATCGCTTTCCGGCGTGATTCTCACGAAGTTCGACTCTGATACACGGGGCGGGGCCGCCCTGAGCCTGAAGAGCATCACCAGCAAGCCCATCAAGCTCGTCGGCGTAGGGGAGAAGCTCGAGGATCTCGAGCCCTTCTATCCGGACCGCATCGCGTCGAGAATTCTCGGCATGGGCGATGTGGTCTCGCTTGTCGAGAAGGCGCAGGATACGATTGACGAGGACGAAGCTGTCGCGCTCCAAGCCAAGATGGCGAGTGCCACGTTCACCCTCGAGGACTATCTCGCTCAGTTCCAGCGCGTGAAGAAGATGGGCAGCCTCGAGTCCATTCTCGATATGATCCCGGGGATGCAGGGCAAGATCACCGAAGATGATATCGACGAGCAGGAGATGAAGCACGAGGAGGCTATCATCCTGTCGATGACTCCCGGAGAGCGGCGCAACCATCGAATCATTGGTCCGCCGCGGAGAAAGCGGATCGCGAGGGGCAGTGGAACGAGTGTGCACGAGGTCAACAAGCTTCTCAAGAAGTTCGAGAAGATGCGACTTATGATGAAAAAAGTCACGAAAAACAAGAAGTATCAGTCCCAGCTCATGTCTCAGCTGGGGGGATAGCAGGAGGACGTATGGTTCGAATTCGACTCAAGAGACTGGGCACGAAGATGCGGCCCTATTACCGCATCGTTGTGATGGACTCGAGGAAACCACGAGACGGTCGGGCGCTCGAGGAACTGGGAATCTACCACCCGATTTCGCCCGAGGGACGGCAGGTCGACATCAAGGAGGATCGCGTTCGCGACTGGTTGAGCAAGGGCGCGCAGCCATCGAACACGGTGAAGAAGATCCTGAACAAGCAAAACATCACGGTCAAGTGAGCCCGATGGAAAAAGAACTTGTTGCCTATGTGGCCAAGGCGCTCGTCGACCAACCGGATGAGGTAGAGGTCAACATGATCGAGGGCGAGAAGTCCACGATTCTGGAACTGAAGGTTGCCGCCGCGGACGTCGGAAAGGTGATCGGAAAACACGGTCGTATCGCCAAGGCGATCCGCACGATCCTCAGCGCATCATCGTCGCGAACGGGCAAGAGGGTAGTACTCGAGATACTCGACTAGATGGCCGAAGAACTCGTGATCGGACGCGTTCGCACGACGCACGGTGTCCGTGGCGAGCTGAAGGTGGAGAGTCTCTCAGGAGAGACGAAACACTTCCTCAACCTCTCTCGGGTGACGATGATCCGCCCCCCCGGAGGGGCCGACGCCGAACGACAGACACTGGATGTTGAGTCGGTTCGGGTAGCGCATAGGCTCGTCCTCCTGAAACTCGCCGGTTGTGACATCCCGGAGGTCGCCAAGAGATGGCGCGGATGGGAGATAGCCGTCGACCGCGCCCAGGCCGCGCCGCTCGCAGAGCATGAATACTACTACGCGGACCTCGTAGGTCTGAGCGTCTACGTTCATGAAGACCTGTGCGGGCGGGTGTCGGACCTCTGGGAGGGGGGACCCACGGTACTGCTCGGCATCACCCGAGGCGACGGCGAAGAGCGGCTCGTGCCGTTCCAGTCGGAGTTTGTCGCGTCGGTCGACCTCGAAGAGGGACGGCTCGTGCTCGAAAACGACGAGGTGATTTCGTGAGGTTCACGATTCTCACGCTCTTTCCGGAGATGCTCGAATCGTACTTCCGGAGCAGTATCATGGCGCGCGCGATCGAGCGGGGGCTTATCAGCTACGAGCTGGTGAACATCCGCGACTACGCTACCGACCGCCATCGGACCTGCGACGATGCGCCATACGGTGGCGGCTACGGGATGGTGCTGAAGGCAGAGCCTCTTTCGGCGGCGCTTGACTCAGTTTCTGCCGGCGGCAAGCGCGTCGTGTACGCGAGCCCGGCTGGTGAGAGCTTTCGACAGGAGACCGCTTCAAGGCTCTCTCGGGAAGAGGAGCTCGTCATGATCTGTGGACGGTACGAGGGCATTGACCAGCGTGTCATCGATCTGTACGTTCATGACGAGCTGTCGATCGGCGACTACGTGGTTTCCTCCGGTGAGGTGGCGACGCTCGTCATAGTCGACGCGGTGTACCGGTTGGTGGCGGGCGTGATCACCCCGGGGTCGCTCGAGGAGGAGAGTCACAACGACTCGTTGCTCGAGTATCCCCATTACACGCGCCCCGAGGTTTTCCGGGGGCACGCGGTGCCGCCGGTCTTGTTGTCTGGACACCACGGCGAGATAACCGAGTGGCGACGATGGAAACAGATAGAACGAACGGCGGCGGTGCGGCCGGATCTGCTCGCGCAGGCGGGCATCACGACCAGCGAACTGGTCGAGCTGGAAACGAAGTACGGAGGACACAATGGATCTGATCGCGGCGGTTGAGTCCGCTCAACTCAAGGAAGGCAGAGACCAGTTTCGAATCGGGGACACCGTCAAGGTCCACTTTTCGATCGTTGAGGGCAAGAACGAGCGTGTTCAGGTCTACGAAGGTCTCGTAATCGCGCGGAAGAACGGCGGTGTGCGTCAGACGTTCACCGTTCGCAAGCTTTCGTATGGCGTTGGCGTGGAGCGAGTTTTCCCCCTTCACTCGCCGCGCATCCAGAAGATCGAAGTAGTCCGTCACGGTCGGGTTCGTCGCAGCAAGCTCTATTACATTCGCGAACGCGTCGGAAAGCGCGCCAAGGTGGCCGAGCGCATCCAGCGCAAGCAGGACCGACGCGAGCCGACGACTCCACAACGGTCGGACGCGTAGCCTCGGAGCGATGCGGTGAAGGTCGGATTTCCTGCACGATCTTCCGACGCTCACCTTCCGCGGTCCGGACAGGCGTATTCTTCGCTTCTGCGTGCCGGTGATCGGATTTCGCTCTACGTAGAGCGGCGTGTCGGCCAGGTGCTCGTTATCCGCGTCGGGTCGCAACTTATCCGCGCCCGCCTCAACGGAGACGTCCATCCGGGCAACTGGTACCGCGCAACAGTGGTCCGCCCGGGCCCCACGCTCATTCTTCGAACGACCGACAGTCATCCGGTCCCGCTCGACTCAGCCGCGCTCGCACGGTCCCACGGACTGCCTGCAGGGGCCGAGGCCGTAATACGCGCCTTCGTGCGCAGTGGACTGCCACTCCATGGCGAGCGCCTTGCGCTTGCATGGCGCCGGGTTCGCACTTCATCGCATCTGACGACCGCCGAACGAGCCCGTATCGCCGCCGTACTCGAAGAAAAGGGGTTGCTCGACTCCCCCCCGGCGTTTGACCGTGCGATCGAGGCCGCCGGCGGCGCTCACGAGGAACGGCAGCGCCACCGTCCGTCCGACCGAAACGTTAGCGCACAGGAGTCGGAGCGCGAACCGGCGGAGACAGCCGAAACAGTAGAGGACGCCCCGCTCGCCGACAGCGTTCGGCTTGCCTTCGAGCACGCCAACGAGAACACCGACCTCCTCCAGCTCATCAACCACCGCGCCGGACGAGAGGCGAACTGGATCATCGTGCCACTCGAGTTCGCGGATGAGCCGCATTTCAGCGCATCGGTGAAGCTGCGAATGCCGCTTGCGACACGGGACCTGCCGAACACCGATCGCGGTTTCGTCGAAGCGATTCTCGACATCCGAGACGAGGACCGCCGGTGGACGTTCGGCATTCGCCCGGTCGAGGCAGCCGGAGGATCCATCCGAGTCACGCTGCTCGCGGCTCCTTCGCAGGTGGGAGGGAACGAGGATGAACTTCGTGCCCTGTTCTCGCCGCTTCGAGAACGCCTGAAGGCGCTCGAGACGCTGTTCGATCTACGGCCCATGTCCAAAGACTCCAACGACGGGTTTTCACACGATGAGGGCGAGAGTATAATACGCCGCGTGGAGAGCAGCGCATGAGCAGACAGACCTCAGTGGCGCTGCGCTACGACAGGCGTCTTCCAGCGCCACTGGTAGTCGCACGCGGGAAGGGAGATCTCGCCGATCGACTGGTGTCACTGGCTCGCGAGCACGGGGTACCCATAGTGGAATCGCAGGGGCTCGCAGAGTCACTCTACGTCACCGATCCCGGAGAGCTCGTACCCGAGCGATTCTACCAGGCGGTGGCGGAGATTCTGGGCTTCGTGTGGCGCAGCTCAACGGCCCCGACGGGCGAAGACAAAAAGGTGTGGGATGAAAACCATCAAGGTCAGTGACCTCCGACCCGGGCAGAAATTCGATAGACCGGTCTACGTCGACGAAGAGAATCTGCTCGTACCGGAGAATGTCGAGATCAAACAGCGGGACATCGACCGCTTGCTCAAGTGGCAGGTTCGGGCCGTACGAACGGAGGGCAAGCCGCTGAAGGAACTGCCGTCGTCCAGCAAGAACGCGTTTCTCCAGAAAGCGTTCAGCACGCCGACGCAGCAGGCGGTCATCGACGCCTACAGCAAACTCGCGTCTGAGATGCAGGACGCATTCGAGCGGGTGCGGTCCAACACCGCCGTCGAGGCTGTGGAAGTGGACGCGACGGTCGACCGATTGCTGAAGCTACTGACGCAGCGCAGGAACGAGGTCATCCAGCTCATTCTCTACGGGCTGCAGGGTGAGTCGGGGTTCATCGAGAACGCGTTGAACTGCGCGGTCCTGGCAACGCTCGTCGGACAGAACCTGAACATGGTACAGCACAGGCTCATCCAGCTCGCTACCGGAGCGCTGCTCCACGACGTAGGCATGCTCCGCATCCCGCCGAGCGTGCGCGCCAAAACCGGCGAACTGACTCCAGATGAAGTGCGGACCATGCAGGAGCACCCTCTGCACTCATACCGGATCATCACCAAAGAGATGAAGTTCGCGGAGGAGATTGGCGTTGCCGCGTATCAGCACCAGGAACGCTGGGACGGCCAGGGATATCCCCGTCAACTGTCAGGCCGCGACATCACGCCCATGGCGCGGATCATCGCCGTTGTCGATGCTTTTGAAGCGATGGTGAGTAAACGGCCGTACAGGAATTCAATGATCGGGTACGTGGCCATGCGTACGATCCTTGGGGACAACGGAAGACGGTTTGACCCCAGCATCCTGAAGGTCTTCATCAGGACGATGGGAATCTACCCCATCGGAAGCGTTGTCCTTCTGAAGGACGGTCGAATCGGCCGCGTCGTCGACATCAACGGGAGCGCGCCGGTACGCCCGCACGTGAAGATCATGATCGATCCGACAGGGCGTGAGTACCAGCGAGATGAAGGAGACGTCGTCAACCTTGCCGAGGAAAGAAACCTCTTCATCGCCCGCGCCGTCGACCCGAAGGAACTCAGCGCAACCGCAGGCAAGTCCTGAATCGAAACACGAGTCGTCCGCGCACGCCCGAGGCGTGCGCGGAGAGCAGCGCGCCGCCGAGCACCTGGGCGGCCAAGGTTACCGAATCCTCGAAAGAAACTTCAGAACCCGCGGCGGTGAGGTCGATATTATAGCTGTTGAAGGTGGCACCATCGCATTCTGCGAGGTGAAGAGCTGGGAACGGATGCCCCTCGAAGGGTTGGAACATGCCCTGAGCCGCCGGAAGCAGGGACGCATTGTTCGGACTTCTCTCTGCTATCTGCAACTGCATCCGGACCTGTCACGTCTGCAACCCAGATTCGACGTGCTTTTCGTCTGTCCAGAACGGGTGGAACACTTCAAGAACGCTTTTTCCGGGTGTGGGGCATGGTAAGGATAGCGAAGAAGAGCGACCCTCAGCGCATCGAAGAGCTCAAGAAGAAGATTCGCGATTCCAGTTACGTGGACGAGGCGATTCAGAAGATCGCACAACGACTCAGTTCTGAGCTCGTCCAGACCACGCGACCCCACCAGTGACCCGTCCGAGCGCCGCGGGCGTCCAGGCGATTGACCGTGCTCGTCGAGAGCGATAGCATGGCGCCATGTTGCGGGCCCTCTTTCCCGGATCCTTCGATCCACCCACGAACGGACACCTGAACCTCCTTGAGCGGGCGAGCAGGATCTTCGACGAGATCCATATCGTGATCGCAGTCAACCCCAACAAGCACTACACCTTCAACGCAGAAGAACGTGTGGAAATGCTGGGTGAGCTCGTCAAGGAGTTTCCCAACGTCCAGGTTCACGTGTGGGACAAACTGATCGTCAGCTTCGCCGAACGGGTAGGGGCCAGGGTCATGATCCGCGGAGTGCGTGCGCTTGCGGACTTCGCCTACGAGTTCGAGCTGTCGATGATCAACAAGGGGCTGAACCCTCAGGTCGAGACCCTCTTCATCCCCACCGATCCCCAGTACTTCGTGCTCAGGTCCACCTCGATCAAGGAGCTCGCGCGACTCGGCGGCGACATCTCCAAAATGGTCCCGCCAATGGTTGCACAGGCGCTTCACGAGCGGCTCGGACCCGGATCGCAAGCTTCGTAGGCATTGTTGACAACCGTGGTGGCTTACGCTATCTTCTGGCAGACTCGCGGCTGCAATATAACCGGATGACTGTGAGGTAAGAGATGGCTGTACCAAAGAAGAAACACTCGAAAGCTCGGACTCGGCGACGACGCTCGATCAACGCCAGGATCAAGCTGCCCACGCTCATCACCTCGCCTGAATCCGGTGAGCCGGTGATGCGACACCATGTTGACATGAAGAGCGGTTTCTACCGCGGCAAGCAGGTCTTCGAACCGGAAGATCTCGAATAAAAGAACGAGGGGTACATGATGGCTGACGAACTGTTTGAGAAGATGAAGAAGCTCATCGCTGAGAAGCTCGAGATCGACGAGAGCAAGATCACGATGGACTCGTCATTTCGGCAGGATCTGGGCGCTGACAGTCTGGATACCTTCGAACTCGTCTACGCGATCGAAGAGGAACTCGGCATTGAGGTTCCTGACGAGAAGGCGAACGAGTTCGAAACCGTACGCGACGCACTCGAGTTCATCAAGACTCAGAAGAAGTAAAGGCCGCAGAGTCGCAGCCGAACGCGCTCTCCGATCCGGAGGCGCGTTCTCTTTTTATGCGAAGACTACCCAAACGATTGCTCAAGCGATCAGACGCACAGGCCGCTCCCGAGATCGGCCCGGGTCGACGCGAAGAGCTTATGCTCTTCCAGCGCCATAGTGGCGCGAAGTTCAAGAGCCTCGAGCTTCTCAATCTCGCCTTCTGTCATCGGTCGTACGCGAACGAACGAGGAGACGGTACGGGCAACAATGAGCGGCTGGAGTTCCTCGGCGACTCCGTCCTCGGCCTGGCAGTCGCTGAGCATCTGTACGAAGAGCTGCCTGATCGCCCTGAAGGCGATCTCGCCAAGATCAAGAGTTTCGTCGTCAGCGAAGCCAGCCTCTCGGAGATCGCCCGAGCCATTCGGATTGACAACTTCATCCTCATCGGCAAAGGCGAAGAGTACTCGGGAGGACGCGCGAAACGCGCGATTCTTGCCGACGCGTTCGAAGCCGTTGTCGGCGCACTTTTCCTCGACAGCGGCTTTCGCGAGTCGCGTCGTTTTGTGCTGAGTTTCCTCGTCCCGGAAATCGAGAAGGTTCTCGACGACCGGCACGACAAGGACTATAAGACGCTCCTCCAGGAGTATGCACAGAAGAAGTATCGGATCTATCCGAAGTACTCGGTGACCAAAAAGACCGGCCCCGATCACGACCGCGTGTTCTGGATGAACGTCGAGGTCGCCGGGAAGACGTACGGCCCGGGAAAGGGCTCGAACAAGAAGCAGGCCGAACAGGCCGCCGCCTGCCTTGCCTACGAGGCGCTGAAGACCGCCCGCGACCGGTCGCCCGGTCGCCCGCGCAAGGGTCGCAGCGCGGATTCCGGAGCGTGACCGCCGCTACCCACGTACTCTCTCCCGGTAGTACCGGCGCGCGATATTGAGCAGCTGCGGTTTCGTGTTGAGCGACGGGTCGTCGAGGACCGCTTCGAGCAGAGCGTCGAGAACTGCGCCCATGCCGGGACCCGGCGGAATACCTGCTTCGATGAGATCGCGCCCGCTCACCGCGAGATCCTTGACCGTCGTCGCTTCGTCCGCTGCAAGCCGGGCATGTACCCGCGCAACGAATTCGCCGAGTGCCCGCGAGTCGACGCGACGGCCGGCAATCGCCTCGCTGTCCGCCGCACGCAGGGATACGAGCCGCGGTATCGCGTCGGTTCCTACCCGGGCAACAAGGCGCCGTACCGCGGCGTCGCTCCACTCCGGCGTATAGTTGAACATGTGATGCCGCACAAGATGAACAACCTCCGCAATCACCCGGTTTGGATACTTCAGTCTGCGCAGAATCTCCTCACTCATCTGCGCAGAAACCTGGTCATGCCCGTGGAAGCGTCGTTCGCCGGACGGATCGTCGACCATCGCCCTCGGCTTACCCACATCGTGGAGCAGAGCGGCCAGGCGGACCGTCAGGTCCTCCCTCGGCGCGGCGTCGCAGGCGCGGATCGAGTGCTCGAACACGTCGTAACGATGATTCCCGCGCTGCTCCACGCCGACCCCT
>SLST01000119.1 GCA_007130265.1 Spirochaetales bacterium | reverse complement strand
CTCTCATACTCCTCTAACACATCAATCATAGTTTCGGTTCATCAGAATCCAAGAGGAGGGTCTGTATGAAAAGGATCTTGGTTGTACTCGCACTCATGCTCGTCGCTGCGGCATTGAGCTTCGCCGGAGGCACCCAGCAGGCGGCTGCTCCCACCGGTGAAGTGACGGAGCCGACGACAATAGAGATCTGGTACTCGCTCGGTGCCACCTACTCTGCGCCGTTGCAGGAGATCATCGCGGACTTCAACGCACAGCATGACCTGATCACAGTTGAGGGCGTCTATCAGGGTGGGTACGGGGATACGCAACAGAAGTTGCTCGCCGCCTACGTCGCGCAGAACCCTCCGGTTCTGTCGCAGCTCGAGCAGTCTCTCGCCGGCGCGCTGTACCGGAACAACGCTCTCGTTTCGCTCGAAGGGTTTATCGCCAACGAGCCGGATTTCGATCTCGACGATTTCATCCCTGAGATGCTTGCCGGGCCCACCTTCGACGGCGAGCTCTACGGTTTTCCCATCAACACCAGCACGCCGGTGCTCTACCTGAATCTGGACCTCTTCGAGCAAGCAGGTCTGGGGCCCGAAGACTATCCGACGAACTGGGACGAAGTCTACGAGGTATCGAAGCGCATCGCTGATCCTGCCGGACGTACCTACGGCGTGCGGGTCTACAACAGCGGTTGGATCATGGACTCTTACTTCAACCAGTTTGGAGGCCGGCTCTTCGACGAAGGGTACACCAGAAGCCTCGTGAACTCTCGTGAGATCAAGGATGCCATGGCGCTCTGGCAGCGGATGGTGGCCGAGGGAGTCGCAGTCTACCAGGGCGGTGGCGATGGCTCGAACATGGACGCGGCCGGTCAGGTTGGCATCAGTCTGCGTTCGACCGGTTCCATTCAGTGGTACCACGACAATGTTACCTACGACTGGGACGTTATTCCGTTCGCGCTGGGCCCCAACCCCGCGGTGTCGCTCGGGGGCGGCAACGTCTACATGATCCAGCGCACGTCAAGTCAGGAGCAGCTCGCCGCGTGGGAGTTCCTGAAGTATCTGACCACCACTCAGAACCAGATCCGATGGTCGCTCGCGACGGGGTACATGGTTTCGCGCAGGAGCGCCTTCGAGTCCCCGGAGATCCAGCAGATCTTCGAAGACGACCCGCGATATCGGGTGACGTACGATCAGCTACCGTACGCCTTTCCGCGACCGAAGATCGAGACGTGGACCGAGATCGAGAATATGATCCAGGAGGCGATGACCCGGATCGTGCTTCAGGGCGCAAGCGTCGATATCCTCGATCAGGTCGCCGCTGAGATCGACGAGATGCTTCAGTAGGCGAAACGACGTTTTTCCCGACGTGCGGTACGGGGCCCGGCGGCAGCGGCGGTCGGGTTCCATCGCACCGGAGGTATGCCCATGAGCCGACGCGCTTTAGTTCAGAATGTCCAGGGGTGGCTTTTCATCATGCCTGCGACCCTCATTTTTCTCGTCTTTGTCTTCGCCCCAATGGGGGTCGCGCTCTTCGTGAGCCTCCACCGATGGAACATGATGGCGCCGATGGAGTTCGTCGGTCTTGGCAACTACGCACGCATGTTCGCGGCCGAGCAATTCTGGAACGCGTTCCGCGTCTCTCTCCTGTACGCGCTCGGCACCGTACCGGTCACGGTGATACTGGGTATGATCCTGGCGATCATGCTCAACCATATCGTGCACGCAATCGCCTTCCTTCGTGTCATGATCTATCTTCCGGTGATCACGTCCATGGCTGCCGCAGCCATTGTGTTCCAGTACATCTTCGAGCCCACCTTCGGGCTCGCCAATCACCTTCTTGTGTCCGTTGGGCTTCCGCGGTTGATGTGGCTCAACGATCCGACCCAGGCACTGGTGGCAGTTGTCATCGTGGGAATCTGGAAGCGGGTCGGCTACAACGCGATCATACTCCTGGCCGGTCTGCAGGCCATACCCCGGTACTACTACGAGGCAGCAACCATCGACGGAGCTTCGTCGCTTCAGATGGTGCGCCGGATCACCATTCCCCTCCTTTCCCCGGTGACGTTCTTCGTGACCGTCATGCAGATCATCGCGTCGATGCGCGTCTTCACCTCGATAGTCATCATGACCTCGGGCGGACCGGCGAGAGGCACCGACGTGCTCCCGTACTTCCTGTACCGGAACGCGTTCCAGTACTTCAGGATGGGGTACGCATCAGCGATCGCGTACTTCCTTTTCGCCGTCATCTTCCTGTTCACACTTGTGCAGTTCGTCTTTGGAGAGAAACGTGTCCACTACCAGTAGACAGCTGGAACGAAGCAGCGACGGTGTAGACCTCAGGCGAAAGGACCAGTTCAAACCCGCGATTATCGCCATAGAGCTCTTTCTGTTCCTCTTCGTGATCGCTCTGAATCTGCCCTTCTTCTGGATGCTCTCTGCCAGCTTCAAACCAAAGGCAGAGATTCTCTCGTATCCTCCGCGTCTCTTTCCTTCCCGCCCAAACTTCGACGGGTACCGTTACGTCTGGCAGCTCGTTCCGCTTGCCCGATACTTCTACAATTCCACCGTCGTCGCTGT
>SLST01000552.1 GCA_007130265.1 Spirochaetales bacterium | reverse complement strand
TGGTGGGCGGCGGCGTTGGCGAGCAGCGTGGCTTGGTTGTGCTCGAAGGTCTCCCAGCTGATGTAGCCGGGGTGCGCGTCGGGGATGAGGGCGATCCATTCGTCGCGGGGGACGAGCTCGAGGCTCTTGCCGCCGGTGGGCTTGTGGCGGGTGTGGTGGCGGCCGTAACTGAAGGCGCCGGCGTAGCGGGGGTTGTGGAGGACTTGCAGCACGCGGGAGTGAGTGAGGGGGAGCCAGCCGAGCTCGCCCTTGCGGGGGCCGGTGCGGTGGCGGATGGGGAAGCTCAAGTGCTGCTCGTTGAAGTGCTGCACTACCGCGCGGGCGCTGCCGCGCGCTGCGAAGGTGGTGAAGAGCAGCCGCACGGCGCTTTGCACGCCTTGGTCGGGGTCGAGGCGGACGCGCTCGAGGGGGTCGTAGGTGAGGCCGACGGGCAGCGGGACCTTGAGTTCGCCGCGGCGCGCTTTGGAGCGTTGCCCGCCGATGAGGCGCGCGCGGATGAGGTGCAGCTCGGCTTGGCTCATGGTGCCTTTGAGGCCGAGCAGGAGTTGATCGTTGAAGTCGCTCGGGTCGTAGATGCCGTCTTCGTCGGCGATGGCGGTGTGGGTGAGGGCGCAGAGTTCGACGAGGCGACCCCAGTCGCTCGAGTTGCGCGCGAGCCGGCTGACTTCCAGGCCGAGCACGATGCCGGCGTGACCGAGGCTGACTTCGGCGACGAGGCGCTGGAAGCCCGCGCGATCGCTGGCGTTGGCACCGGATTGCCCTTGATCGCTGTCGATCACGGTGATCATCTCAGGATGCCAGCCGAGGCTGAGGGCGCGCTGCTTCAGCGCGTACTGGCGGGCGCTCGATTCGGTGTTGGTGAGCACCTGCCGCAAGGTCGATTGGCGGACGTAGATGAACGCAGTGCGCCCCAGCTGCGACGCGCTGATCTTGCTGCTGCCCCCCTGACCGGTGGGCGCACTGTGGTGCCGCGACTCGCTGGCGCTGCGCTGGTCGCTGCCGCCAGCCTCATCGAGGGCGTTCACGCGCTCACCCCCACGCCTGTGCCCGCAGCGCGCGAGGTGGCGTCGAGCACGCCGCGCAGCAGCTGCGCGAGCAGCGTGACGATAGCGTCGGCATCGACCGGTACGCTACCCGCGCCGCAGGCAGCGACCGGCAACGAGGTCGCGGCAGCAGCGCCCCACGCGCCCAGCATCGTGTGGTTGCCCGGGTTGGGGCGAGTTGGTTGACGGTTCATGCTGACCTCCTGCTCGGCGCGAGCGTGATCGCTCCAGGCCCGCATCCAAGCCGCGACCCCGGAGCGCTCCACGACGCTGCGTCCCCACCGCCAGCCCTGCACGTCGCCAGCGATCGCTTCGGCGCGCAAGCGCTCGTAATCGCGGCGCAAGCGCGCTGGCTCGAGCGCGTGGGGGATCTCACCGCTGACCGCTTTTCGGCGCGCGCGCGCGCATCACCGCCCGCTCGATCGAACGCGGATGCACCCGCACCCCATAACGCGACTCGATCAACGCCACCAGCTCACGTGGCCGCCCCGCCGCGCCCGACGCGAGCTGCTCGAGCACGAACGCCAGCACCTCCTCCCCCAACTTATGAGCGCGCTTAGGACCCGGCCGCTCGGCGAGGAGCCCCGGCAACCCCGCCTCCTCCAAGGCCGCGGCGGCGGCGTAGTACGACGGTCGTGAGAACCCGAACGCCGCCACCGCCCTCGTGATGCTCCACGCGTCGACCTGCACGCGGCGAACCAACTCGTACTTCACCTGCAGCAAGTCACGCGCATCGAAGAACACCGAACCCGAGAACGCCTCATCCAGCACCCGCTCAGGTCGCGGGTTCAGGCTCCTCTCGGCTAGCAACGCCGCGATCTTCCGATCCTCCCGCTCAGCCATGCACGACCCCTCTCCCGCACCACAAGATGTAAGATGCATTATGCCACACTCGAGCGCAGAACACAGGCGACTCATGGGCCTGGGCGCCATCGAAGTAAGAGCAGGAGTATGTCCATAGCAGACCTGGAGCATGTTCGCAGCCATCATCACGGGACCAGCGGATGAGCAAGGTGGCGTAATGCGCTTGACATGGGTGGCGTAATCCTCTTTACGCATCACGATACCCACGACCCGCCAGACCCGCCACCAGCTCGGTGAGGGCGAGGAGGTCATCGATGTGCAACGGACTACGGCCAGCGGCCACTACCGTGAATGGATCGGTCGGCGCTACACTCGTCCAGGACGCCGGCATTGAGCGCACGATGCCGCCATCATCGTAGTACTGCACCCGCCAACGGCCCCACGAAAGGCGGCTGGTGATGAACGTGAACTCCTGCCCGAACAGCGGATGAAAGGGGTGCGTCACCCGCACCGTTCGCGCTTCAGAGTCGCGAACAGGCGCAGTTGACGGTGCACTCCAATGTGTTCATCGAACGATTCTGGAGATCCATCAAGTACGAAGAAGTCTACTTGCACGCGTACGAGGACCTGACGCAGGCTCGCATCGGCATCGGGCGCTACATGCTGTACTACAACGGCGACCGGAAGCACGCCAGCCTGGGGCGCAAGACCCCCGACAGCG
>SLST01000217.1 GCA_007130265.1 Spirochaetales bacterium | reverse complement strand
GGTCGGATTCGGGCAGAACTCCGGTTCGGTGATCAAAGGCGTCACAGGTATCCTCCGGAACCTCCTACCCTCCTGTTTCGCCTGGCGCTTCACTACTCACAACAATTTCGGCACCAGTCTTTACGGCTTGCGCCAGCGGATGACGCCCTTGATATATCCGTCGGTCTTCGCCAACCCGTGTTCATAGATCCCTCGCGCTGACTCGGGCCGACCCACATGGGTGACGAGATCGGACTGGTCGATCCGTCCGCAGTGAATGAGCGAGCCGGCTTGTTCGAAGCATCTGGTCATGTCCCATGACTCCGCCGGTGACGAGTTGTGCACCGTGAGACCGCGTTCGTGCCAGGAGCCGAAGTCGAACTCGTAGGGATGGTGGTGCCAGCCGAAGATGACGAACCGTCCGCCGCGACGGACGAGGCTGTCCGCGAGTCGGAAGCCCGTCTCTACCCCGGTCGCCTCCACGACGAGGTCGAAGGCACCCTCCGTCTCCAGCCATGTGCCGCTCGCCGGCTTCTCTCTCGTGTCGACGATCCGAAGCGGCGTGTCGCAGTGGCACGACTCGGCGTGGGCGATCGCCTCGTCGCGACGCTCGAAGACGATGACCTCTCTGGCCGGACCAGCGCCGATGAGCTGAAGCAGGATGCCGCCCATGTACCCGGCGCCTACGAGCGCCACGCGCTCCCCGGGCCGTACCGGCGAAATATTGAGCGCATTGACGCAGCATGAGGCCGGCTCGATCATGAACTCGTGATCCGGAATCTCGTCCTCGGGAAGCAGGATGAGCGACGCGGCGTGCTGGATCGAGTACTCGGCCATGTGTCCGGTCCCCGGCGCTCCTATCTGCCCCGCTTCCCGCAGGGCAACGCGCTGGCCCTCCGGCAGCATCACGCCGGGTCCGCAGGCAACAACCCGTCCGATTCCCTCGTGACCGAAGCAGAAAGGGAAGGGCCGATGGCCCTGAAACCCGCCGGAGTAGATGAAGAGATCCCAGGTGCAGATCCCGCAGACGCTCACTTCTACGAGTGCCTCGCCCGGCCCCGGTTCGGGAAGATCGACGGTGCGCAGCTCGATCTGTCGTGGTGAGGTGTACCAGAGACTTTTCGCCTTCATGGAGACTCCTGGATCTCATTGTGCCGGATACTCGCCGGCGAGTCGAGCGCCCGGTTCCTTTCTCCGCTGCTATCGTCGCCGTCGCGTCCGTGTCTGGTACAGGCTCTCACGATACCAGGTGTGGAGTGCGTCCATGAGCCGACGCTTCTCCCGCGCGGCCGAATCGGACTCCCAGAGATTGACCCGCTCGTCAGCGTCGCGATCGAGGTCGAAGAGCTGACCTTGCCCGTCGGAGAAGGTGACGAGCTTCCACCGTTCGTCGCGGATCATCGTCATCACCGCCGTCTCCTCGAGCATATTGTCGCGGCCGTGCTCGGCAAAGACGTACCGGCGGCCTCCTCCGGGATTGACGAAGACCGGCGTCGTGGTGGGGACGTCCCACGTGGCGTCACTCTTGGCGACCGGTGCGCCGGTCGCCACGTCCGGTGTCGTCGCGTCGCCCGCCGTCGGTCCGCCCCCCGAACCGATCCCCAGGAGCGGCAGCAGCGAGACCGCCTCCATCTCGGGCGGCCGGGGAACCCCGGCGAGCTCGAGTATCGTCGGGCCCATGTCGAAGAGCGAAACCAGGCTTCCGATGCGTGAGCCGGCGGTCACCCCGCCGGCCGTCGGCCCGCCGGCCGCCGCGCCGGAAAGGCGCCGTCGCGCCTGCGCGCCCATCCACACCACCGCGGGAACCCGAACCGTCTCCTCGTACATCGTCCATTTCTGCGAGTGGCCGTGGTCCCCGAGCGAGTCGCCGTGGTCGCTCGTGAAAATGACGACCGTGTCGTCGAGGAGC
The DNA here is from genome assembly GCA_007130265.1 of Spirochaetales bacterium. GTDB lineage: Bacteria > Spirochaetota > Spirochaetia > DSM-27196 > SLST01 > SLST01. The sequence goes on along the minus strand of SLST01000217.1, from coordinate 680 downwards.
CGTTTTTCTTCCAGCGCACGCATGATCGCGCCGATCTGCTCGTCGATCATGCTCACGTTCGCGAGGTAGCAGGCGCGCTGGTAGTGACGCTGCTCGGCGTCAGGGTTCGCGAGGTGAACGACCGAATCGTGGTCGACCTCGATCATGTGCCGGCGAAGGGCGCGGAGCGCCGGGGGTTGCGCGTCGGCATCCTCACCGGAAAACTCGCGGATGGGTAACCGCTTGTGAAGGTAGCGTTCGAGCCACCGCGGTGTGGGGTCGTACGGCGGATGGGGCCCGGGAAAGCCGATCTGGAGAAAGAGCGGCGAGTCGACGGGGTAGGTGCGAAGCCACCAGTCGGCGAACCCGCCGACGAAGTTGTCGCTCTGCATCTCCTCGTCGAGATCCCAGGTGAAGGCGCCCAGTCGGCTGCGGTAATCGTCGCGCCGGCGGTAGAGCTCGCGCTGCTGTTTGACCAGCCCGCGCGCCCGCAGCGCCTTGTCCCACTCGTCGAAGAAGTAGCGGCCTTCGAGAAACCGGTCCTTGTTCTCCACGACGTAACGTTCGTGGAATCCGGCCGGGGTCGCAAGCGGCACGGTGTGCATCTTGCCCACGTTGACGCAGTGGTAGCCGGCTCGCGCGAGGTCGCTCACCCACGTCTCCGTCCACCTATCACCGTTCTTGTAGACGCCGGTCGTGTG
>SLST01000081.1 GCA_007130265.1 Spirochaetales bacterium | reverse complement strand
TCCCGCGGATCCATTCACCGCCGGAAAGCGGCTGGTACGGATGGGTGATCGTCTTCATGGAGCCTCCCTCGCATTTGCTTACTGAATAGCTAAGCTATATATTGTACGACCATCAAGGTCACAGCGGCAAGGAAAGGAGGGTACCATGAAAGAGCAGATCGTTGGAGAGGGCGCATGCCGGTACCGCGTCGATCCACAGTGGGCGAAGCTTCCGGCCGGCCGTGAGTTCGGCACGACGCACGGGGTGGTCGAGGATGCATCGGGGTTGATCTACATACACCACACCGCGAGCCCGAGCACCTTCGTCTTCGAGCCCGACGGCACCTTCGTAAAGGCGTGGGGCGAGGCGTACGCGGGCGGTGCCCACGGGATGCACCTGAGCCGGGAGGCCGACGGTGAGTTCCTCTACCTCGCGGCCACGTCGCTCGGGTTCGTAGCCAAGACAACGCTCGACGGCGAAGAGATCCTGCGGATCACGACCCCGCCGCGATCCGACATCTACGACGACGAGCATCGCTTCGTACCCACGGAGACCACCGTCGCACCGGACGGAACCATCTACATCGCCGACGGCTACGGACAGCCGTGGGTCCACCGCTACGCGCCGAACGGCGAGTACATGGACAGCTTCGGCGGGCTCGGCTCAGAACCGGGGAAGCTCGACAACCCGCACGGAATCATGCTCGACACACGGGGAGCGACGCCGCGCATCCTCGTCTCCGACCGCAAGAACGCGCGGCTGCAGTACTTCTCGCTCGACGGCGCGCACGAGGGCATCGTCAAAGGGATGCTTCGCTTCCCCTGTACGACGATCGAGTGGGAGGACAAGCTGGTCATCCCGGACCTCTACTCGCGGTTGACGATTCTCGACTCGCGTGACACGCTGGTAACACATCTGGCCGACTGGCCCGAGTGCTGGAAGCGCGACGGCTGGCCGAACCTCCCTCGCAGCGAGTGGGTAACCGGCAAGGTCAGCTCGCCTCACGATCTCCACGTCGACGCGAGCGGCACGATCTACCTGGTAGAGTGGCTGAGCGAGGGAACAGGCAAGGTGACACGGTTCGAGAAGTTGGAGTGATGCGCCATACCCGGTTCCAGGGAGCAATAGTAGAGGACCACCGGCTCCTCCTCATCAAGCACTTCTCGCACAGGAGCAACCGCGGTTACTGGGTTCTGCCGGGCGGCGGAATCGAACCGGGAGAGACCGAGATCGCGTGCGTCGCGCGCGAGATGCACGAGGAGACCGGCCTCCGGGTGCGCGTTGAGCGGCTCCTCCTCGACGTGAGAAACGATCCTCACCACTTCTACCGGCGGCAGAAGACGTTCCTCTGTTCTCCTCTGGAAGGAACGGCCGCTCCCGGGGTCGAGCCGGAGGACGAAGCGGCAAGCTTCGAGATCGTCGACGTCTGCTGGATCGATCTCCGTCGCACGGAGACGTGGCTCGCGGTCATCGCCGAAGCCGACTGGGTCGTCCCGCTCCTGTGGGAGATCAGGGCGCTTCTCGGGTACGGCGACGGACGACCTGACGACATCGAGCGACTGCGTATCCTGGTCCCGCGCGTCTCAAGAACCGGGAGAACGACCGTGAGGCGGGCCGGGAAGCACGACGCCGGGCGACTGGCAGCTCTCGCAGACCCGTGTTTCGCATCCTGGTCGCTCGACGACGAGCTGACCGCCGAATCACTCTATCTGGCGGAGGCCGACGCGCAACTCGTCGGCCTCGTCGCGACGAGCGACGTTCCTCTCATTCCGGGCGAGCACCCGGTCGTTCCCACCAGGACCTCGACGCTCTTCCTCAGGCATCTCCGGCTGGCCGAAGCGGGTATTACGACCGGCACTGCAGCGCTGCTCGTCGAGCACATCCGGGGCGAGGCGAGCCGCCTTGGCTACGACGCGGTTCGAGCGGAGATCGACGCTCACGATCCTGCGTTCGCTCGCGAGCTTACCCGGCAACTCGAGCGGCATCGCTACGACGTCACCAGAAGGACCGATCTTCACGGCCACCCTTTTCTATGCTATGAAGCGTCATGCAGCTGAAACACGGTGATGTGATCCTCTTCCAGGGTGACAGCGTGACCGACGCCGGCCGCGACCGTTCGAGTCCGGACGACCTTGGCCGCGGCTATGCCTCGCTCGTCGGCGCATTGCTTCAGGCGGACCGTCCGCACCTGGACCTGACCGTTCTCAACCGCGGGGTCTCCGGCAATCGCACGGCGGACCTGCTCACCAGATGGGATGCCGACTGCCTCTCGCTCGCGCCGAGCGTCCTCTCGGTCCTGATCGGCGTGAACAATGTGTGGCGAAGGTACGACTCGAACGACCCGACCGACCCGCGGACGTTCCAAAGCGAGTACGAGCGGCTGCTCAACCGCGCGCGGACGGCCGGCGTGCGCGAGATCGTCATGCTCGAGCCCTTCGTGCTCCCGGTACCCGAGGACCGCCGGACCTGGCGTGAAGACCTCGATCCCAAGATCGCGATATGCCGCGAGCTGGCGTCAGCGTTTGGCGCCTGGTACCTGCCGCTGGACGGCCTGCTGAACGCGGCGGCCGTACGAACCGGCCCCGCCTAC
>SLST01000442.1 GCA_007130265.1 Spirochaetales bacterium | reverse complement strand
TCCCGAGATTGACGTCTGATGGGTCAACGGCCACCCGGGAATGCCAGTCGAATCCGGCGCCCTGATCGCGGACCGAGAAATACGAGCGTTCCGGGGTGATGCGGTAGGAGAAGTAGACCCGCTTCTCGCGGACCTCCGCCTGACGGCTCTTCGTGCGAATCAGGTCAAGGATGTCCCCGTGATTCTCGAGCCAGTCCGTCTTCTCTTCGTATGATATGTTGCAGTTCCCGTGCTCTACGGCGTTCATCAGCATTTCGAAGAGCGCGACGTGCAGCCGGTCCCGCTTGTCACGGTTGATGTAGTTCGAGTTGTAGAGATAATTGCTGATCAGATTCGCGTACGTCTTGATGTTGTACGGATCGTTGTCCATGACGAACGAGCCGGAGACGTTGCCAAGCAGGTAGCTCTGCAGGTCCCGCTGGAAGATGATCCTGCGATTCTGGACGAGTATCCGCAGCACCCGGAAAAAACTCGACACGAACTCGCCCCTCGGGATCACGCTGATCACGTTCGAGTCCGGCAGGTGCTCCTCGAGTACTTTGAGATCCAGGCGGTTGTGTACGGCGATGATTCCGCCGTAGTGCAACCACGGGTCCCCCTTGATCTTCCTAAGGATCGCGGTCGTGTCTATGCGCAGATCGGAGAAATTGACGAGATTCACATCCGGCAGTTCGTAGAGGAGGTATTCAAGCGCTTCGTCCATCGACCCGAAGAAGACAGGCGTGAACACGTTCCCGAGTTTTCGACAGATTCGTTCCACCCGGTCATTGAGCTCCGCATCCGAGCTTATGACAGGCATCTTGCGCATGGTGCAACCCCTTCGATACAGTATCGGCCGGTACGATCTGCACGCTTGAGTGATTGCCTGATCGAGGGGACCGTGAGAAGGTTTCTTCGCTGATGAGACTCTTCGAGTCGCGGCTACTTCGAGTAGAACTCGACGATCAGCTGTTCCTCGGCAATCGTCGGGATGACGTCGCGTGTGGGCAGGACGTCGACCGATCCGACCATCTCGTCGCGCGACACCGTCAACCACGGAGGAATAGGTCGCGATGAATTGTCCGCCAGAAGCTTGCGCACCAGATCCTTCGTGGGCTTGCGATCCCGAACCGAGACCTTATCCGCGGCCCGTACAACGGCCGAAGGAATGGTTATCTTGCGCCCATTGAGCGTGATATGACCGTGGCTGACGAGCTGGCGTGCCTGCGAGCGACTCGTCGCCATGCCGAGTCGATACACGACGTTGTCCAGGCGGCATTCGAGCAACATGAGCATGTTGTCACCCGTGACGCCCCTCATCGCCTTCGCCTTGTAGAACAGGTTACTGAACTGACGCTCGGACAGACCATAGGCCCACTTGAGCTTCTGCTTCTCGTTTAGCTGGCGTCCGTACTCCGTCTGACGAACACGGCCACGCTTCGGGTTCCCGGGGGCATTCGGTTTGCGCTTCAGAAGACGATCGTACTTCTGGTTCCCGTAAATATTGAGTCCAAAACGGCGAACTGTCTTACCCCGTGCGGTGGAATTCCGGGCCATTCATCTTACTCCTTGCTCTGACGCCGCTCTCACGAGGGCTTCTGCCTGCTTAGGCGGTAGAAAATAGCTGAAGGCGATGCGATTGTCAATATCAGCGCTTCATTGTCAGCGTTTCCGTCTGAGTATACCGGAAAGCCGTCCGAGTATCCCGGCCTTCCGCCTTCGCTCAACCCGATCGCGCTCTTCCATGGTGCCGGCGTCGGGAGCAGGCGCCGCGGGTTTCGGCTCGGGCTTTCGGGGAGACGAACTCGATCGGGTCGTCTCCGCGTCTCTGGGCACGAAATCCTCACCGTACTTCTGACGATAGTAGGCAATCCGATCGTCGATTGGCGCGCTGCGCGATGGGGCCTTGTCCGCGTGTCCCGAGCGGGAACCGGCCTTGCCGCGGGCCGGGGCGCCGTCCGTCCGCTCCGTGTGGGGACGTGGCTCGCGCTGAGGGCGCGGTTCGTGCTGCGGACGCGGTGCGCGGCTCTTGCGCCGCGTACCGGGATCGGCTCCTGCATCCGCGGCCGCGTGCCTAGGCGATCTCGAGCGGTGTCCACCGCCGCGAGCCGGTGCACCGCGCTCACGTCCGGCGTGCGATCCGGTGCGTCCACCGGGTCCTGAGGATCTCGTTCTCGCCGGTCGGTCGAGGCCGTGGGTCGACGGGAGCCGCTTCCCTTCGCTCTCATCGGCGGTGAGCAGCTCATCGGATACCGACACGCTCGGTATCTTCATGCCGATGAGCTCCTCGATCGGCTCGAGGCTGTAGACGAATCGCTCACAGGCGAGCGATATGGCCTTCCCCGCCTTGCCGGCCCGTGCCGTTCGGCCGATCCGGTGGACATACGCCTCCGGATCCTCCGGCAGGTCGTAGTTGACCACGAGGTCGAGATCGTCGACATGAAGACCACGCGCAGCGACATCGGTAGCCGTCAGAAGTCCGGCGTCTCCGGACTTGATCCGCTCGATGATCTTCAACCGCCGGTGCTGCGGAAGGTCGCCTATGATGAAATCGCAGTGGTAGCCGTTGAGCTCGAGCTTCTTGGCCACGATCTCGGTGGCCCGTTTCGTGTTGCAGAAGATGATGGCGTTGCGGGGCGACTCACGCCGCAGGAGACCGAGCAGCAGCGGGAACTTCTCGTTCTGCGCCACGTGGTACAACTCCTGCTGCACCGTGTCGACCGTCAGGTGCTCAGGCTCGATCTCGATCTCCGCAGGATCGTTCATGAACTGCCACGCGATGTTCCGCACCTTCACACTCAACGTGGCGCTGTAGAGCATCGTGAGTCGCTCGGTCCGAGGGCGCGCGCGTCTCATCATCTTGCGGATATCCGGGTAGAAGCCCATGTCGAACAGACGGTCGGCCTCGTCGATGACGATGATCCCCATCTCGCGAAAGTCGAGCTTGCCGGACTGGCTGAAGTCGAGGAGTCGACCCGGAGTACCGATGACGATCTCGAAGCTCTCCGCGAGACTCCGCTCCTGTTGTCCGTACCCCACGCCACCGTAGATGCAGGTCGTTCGCTGCGGGAGATACTTGCCGAGCGCCTTGGCGTCGTTTTCGATCTGAACGGCGAGCTCGCGCGTGGGGGCAACGATGAGGGCTCGCGTTCCCCGATACGCTTCGGACTCATTCATGAGCTGGAAAATCGTGATGAGAAAGGCTGCCGTCTTCCCGGTACCCGTCTGGCTCTGAACCGCCACGTCGTTTCCGTGGAGCGAACGGGTCAGAGTTTCGGCCTGCACATCCGTGCAGCGTTCGAATCCAAGATCATCGATCGCCTTGAGGAGGTTGGGGTTCAGGTCTAGTTCGTTAAATTGCATCCGACTCAAGGTACGTATAAGGAGTGCGCAGCGTACAGCGGCCTATCGCCTGCGCCCGAGGACTCGAAGCAACAGAAGGAAGAGGTTCACGAAGTCGAGGTAGAGTCGAAGCGCCCCCATCACGGCGTACCGCTCGCCTTCCTTCGTGCCGCCCACCCCCGAGAGCGCCATCGCTCGTATCCGCTGACTGTCATACGCGACGAGTCCGACGAAGATGACAACACCGGCGTAGGTGATCAGCCAGTAGAACCCTTCGCTGCGCAGGAAGAGGTTCACCAACGACGCGATGATGAACCCCAGGAGCGCCATCCCCAGTATATTGCCCATGCGCGTCAGATCGGTCTTCGTGAAGAGTCCGTAGAGCGTCATCGCGGTGAACAGGCCGGCGGTCACGAAGAAAGCGCGGGCGATCGCCGCCTCGGCGTAGACGAGGAAGATCGCCGAGAGGGTCAGACCGTTCAGTACCGCATAGGCGACGAAGACCGTGGTCGCCGTGGAGGCGCTCATCGTGCCGATCCGTGCGGATAACCAGACGACGAGCAGAAGCTGACCGATGATCAGCCCGAAGAAGAGGATCGGCGATCCGAAGATGATCTGCTGCAGCGTCGCGCTCCGCGAGACGCCCAGCGCGACGAGTCCCGTAACCGCGAGTGCTGCGGCCATCCATCCGTACACACGCTGCACGAACTCGCGAACCTGAACCTCAGCGCGTGCGACTCTGACTGCGTCAGTCATGCGACTCCTCCGGCTGCAAATCGAGAGATGCCGAGTTGATACAGTAACGCAACCCGGTCGGTTGCGGTCCGTCCGGGAACACATGCCCAAGATGCGCGCCGCACTTTGAGCAGCGCACTTCGGTCCGAACCATTCCCACGCTGCGGTCGTCAACCGTCTCGACGGCGACGTCCCGCAGCGGTTCATAGAAGCTCGGCCAGCCACTGCCGGAATCGTACTTCGCCCGCGACGAGAAGAGCTCTTCGCCACAGCAGACACAGCGGTACGCGCCCGGGGTCTTGGTGTTCCAGTAAGCGCCGGTGAAGGCGCGCTCGGTTCCCTGCTTCCGCGTCACTCGATATTGTTCCGGGGTCAGTGACTCCCGCCATTCCTTGTCCGTCTTCGTCACCCGTCCACCCATCGTTTCTCCTGACGAGAAGATACTGAGCCTCGAACGCTCGTTCAATCAGCAGGGGAAACCTCCCGCGGTTTCTTGACCGCACCATCACGCACCAAATTGACAAGATTCCTCGGCCGACGTACCGTTTAGGTATGAGCGCCTACACCGACAAACGCGAAGAGATCCAGTCTGAGCTGTCCTTCCTCGAAGAGCGGCTGCGAGCCCAGCTCGCGGCTGCCGGCCAGGCCATAGTGGAGTCGGACGTGGTATCCGGCGACGAAACACACGACGATCCGCCGCACGTATCGCTGATCGCCTCCGACGCGCAGATCCAGGCCCGCCTCAGGGAACTCCAGGAGACGCGGGACCGTATCGTGGAGATCGGCAGCCGGCTCGCTGAGATAAAGCAGGCCGAAGATGAGCTCGAGAAGCGGCGGAAGGAGCTTGGCGCTGAGCTCGAGCCGCACTATCAGGCGATCGGCGAGAACGCGTTCAGGGTCTACCGGAACAACCCGCTGGTCGATCAGGAATACGCAGACATTTTCACCCCGGTGCAGGAGGCCCATGAAGAGATCCGGCAGACGAGAGCCGATCTCGAACAGGCAGAGTCCGAGCTCGAGAACAAGCCCTTTCTCGAGAAGATGGTGGTACGCGGACGCATCATCGTCCTGAGAAACCGACTCTCGCTTCGGGAGAACCAGATCGCCCGCCTCTACCGCGATGCGGGCCGACAGATTGCCGCGACCGACTTCATCACCACCATCGGTGACCCCGAGCTCGAAAGGGCGGCCGCGCCGTTCCTCGAAAAAACCGAAGAAATACACCGCATCGAGGATATGTCGATCGCTCTCAACGATGAGCGCGAGGCGCTCCAGAGCGAGCTCACGACGCTCGGCGTCGAACGCCGATCGGCCTCCAGGCTGTCCGATATCGACCGCGGTATTCAGGCTGCTGAAGCCGAGCGCAAAGAGTCGCTCATCGCCGTTGCGAACGCGGTCCGCGAGGCGGCCCCGGATGCCGGTCTCGGCGACGAGGTCCGCACGGAGCTCGAGTCCGTTGCGGCGATCGAGCGCGACCGCGACGACGCCCGCGATCGCCTCGAGCGCGTGGAGGCCGCTATCCAGATCGAGCGTCTGCTCGGCGAGAAGGATCAGCTCGAGGCCACGATCGGACGTAAACGCTCGCAGATCGAGAAACTCCGGACGGACATCGAAGGACTCGAACGGGAGAAGGGCGGTCTGGAGAATATGATCGCCGAGGCCGAGAAACGACGCGGCGCGGAGGCGGATCTGCTCGACTCCTAGGCCGACTAATGCAGCTGCTCGATCTCGAGCGTCACCGTACTCTCCCCACCGCCGGATGCTCGTGCGATCACCAGCTGGTAGGAGACGCCGGCGTCGAGCACGACCCTCACGCGAGCACCCCACGCCTGCGGCGAGGAAGAAGCGATGGTGGCCCCCTCGCCGCTCTCTACGCGAATCGAGAGGTCCTGCGGCGGTGTCGAGGTGACCGAGATCTCGAATGTCGCTTCGCGCTGCGCGCGCATCGAAAGGACGATCTCATCGTCTCCGAGGTCGAAGGTGCCGCCTTCCGGGATGACCCACGTCCGGTCACCGGTGAGACGCGGGATCTCGAGCGGAGAACCGTCGACTCGCATCGAACGCACGGTGCCGTCGCGAAGCGCCCAGAACAGCGTGTCGTTCCAGAACGCCGCTTCGCCTTCGACCGCCGAGCGAAGGCTGAACCGCGAGACCGCGGAGGCCTCGTTCAGGTCGATCGCGAATACGCCGCCGCCGGCATCGCCCACGATTAGCACATCGCCGAGACGGACGGGAACGCCCGCGAGATGCATGGGCAAATCGAAGGTCCAGAGAGGCTCCCCTGAGAGCGAATGGGCGTGGATTCGCCCGGCTCCGTCGGCGATCACGAGGCTGTCGCGGTACTCGATCGGCGAGACGAGGATGGGAGCGGCTTCAACGGCCCAGCGGAGGTCGGCTCCGTCTTCATCCCGGATCACGACATCTCCGTTCACACCCACGGCGAAGACCCGCCCGGCGCCGACGGAGGGCCCTGCGACGCCGCCCTGCTCCATCCGCTCGATCCAGCGCCGCTCTCCGGTCGCCGCGTCGAGCGAAACGAGCACTCCCTCTGCTGCGCAGTAGACGCTTGCGGACCTCGCGACGATCCGGTCTACCGGCCTGCCTTCCACGGGCGCGCTCCAGACGATTAGTCCGTCGGAGGCAGAAACGGCGACGACCTCGAGACCGGCGAGCCCGGCGTAGAGCCGCCCTTCAGTCGCCGTGAGCGCGGTGACCACCGGCGAGCCGACGCCCGTGGTCCACGTGATCGCGCCCGAACGTGGATCGAGGGCCGAGATGCGATCGTGCGCGGCTCCGTATACGGCCTCTTCGTCGACGGCCATCGCCGAGACCGGCGACCCGAGATCGGCGCGCCACTGCACCGCTCCCGACTCGACGCCCACCGCCAGAACGCTTCCTCCGGCGGTCCCGACGATCAGAAGATCCCCCCAAAGCACCGGCGCCGTGCTCGCCGGTTCGTCGAAAACATAGACAGAGGCGGGCCGCATGCCGCCGGCAACGCTCAGGTCGACATCTCGCCCGACGCGACTGATCTCACCGGCACGGTGCTCGCCCGGTGCGGCACTTCCCGGCACCGACTCGCGCGGCGCCTCCGGCGAGACCGGCGCGGGGGCCGCCGCGGACGACGGCCGCGGTCCCGGATCGTCGGCGCCGCACGCAACGAAGGCGAGCGCGCAGGAAAGCACCGCGAGGAAGACGCGCGGGCCTGTGCGTCCGCACCGGCTCATCGGTACGCCTCGTTCAGCATGGCCGCCACGAGCACCGACCGGTCCGCCGTCTCGTTGCGCAAGCGCGCGACCACGCGCGCAACGTCCGAGGCGATGCGGTGCGTGACGGCTTCTCCGGGCGCCGCGTCATACAGCAGCGCCAACAGCTCAAACACCTCCACCGGGTCGGCCTCGAACCTCGCGTGCTGATCGAGCAGGGTGAGCACGATCGAGAGCCGCGGCGCGCTCAGCGCGAGCGAGGGCCCGGCGCCGGCGATTTCATGGAGAATCACGCGCCGCAGCGAAACCAGCCCGCGGACGAGGAGCGAGAGCCCCTCCACCGGCGTTTCGGCGGCCTGCGCGAGCGCGATCCACGGGGCCACCTGCGCGAGGACTTCCTCACCGGGACCGCCGGCGAGGCCATCCGACGGGGTCTCCGGCAGCAGCTGCAGCCCGTGCAGGTGCGACCAGTACCCAGCTACCGTGAGACCCGCGGCGTAGGGACGGCGGAAGTCCCGGCTCAGCTCATCGACGCCCTGCGCTTCAGCGGCATACGTCTCATAGAGCGCGGACGCTGCGGCCTCGTCCGGCACACGGTAGACGCGATGAAAGGGTAGCACGCCCTCGCCTGAGCTCACCGTGACCAACGAAGCGACCGACGCGCCTGCGCGACGAATCGCCGCGGAGTGCGTGCGCGAGACAAACGTCGAGACCACGGCGGCGGTCGACCCCAGCGCGGGATCAGTCGCGAGGAGGTACTGCGCGTACGGGTGACTCACGATGGGCAGCATCGCCCAGCGGAAGCTGTCGCCGCTTCGAGACCGTTCGCCGTCGGCCCATGGTTGCGCCGCTTCGATCAGTGACCTCCCCTCAGAGAGGAAACGACGGTACTCGCCCCCCGGCGCCGGCGTCTCGGCGCGCAACGAGTCCATCTTGGCGGGAAGGGCCGCACGATGGGCCCGGACCTGGTAGAGCCGCAGAGAGATCGCATCGAGCGACGATGGGGCGACTCCCATCGCCACCGCGAGGCGGTAACGTTGGAGGTCGGAGGCGTGCAGGAGCAGGACCTGCGTCGTGTCGACGACAAAGGCGAGCTCGGCAGGGGGCTCGTTCGCGGCGGTGTCGCACTCGGTGAGCGATACGAGGAACTCACCGAGCACCTCGAGCGCCGCCGGATAACGTTCGGGATTCGCGAAGAGATGGGGGGAGACGTTGGCGATCACCTCGACTCCCGGCATAAGCCGATCGCAGAGGGCGAGCGTGGCGGCGTACTCGTGGGCAAGCGCATCGGCGGCGTCTCGAACCGCGACGACCTCCTGCCCGAACCGACGCAGCAGAGCAACTCGCTCGTACGGCTCGGCCGCAAGCACCTCCAGGGTCCAGAGCGCAAGCCGCTCACCGGCCCGATCGTGATCGCTGAGGCCGTCGGGCGGCTCGTACGGAGAACCGGCGGCCTCCGCGACCGATTCGAGAAGGTCACGCGCTTCGCCGGCGGTCGACTCGAACAGGTACGTGGTCTCGACCCCGCGCGCAAGCGCCTCGAGCTCGGCGACCGGAAACAACTCGCGCGCCGCGAGTGATCTCAGCCAGACACCCGCCGCCGCCGCCGCCGGTGTGCCGGGCAGCGGAGGATCATCCCGGAACACCGTTGCGATCGTCTCACGGGCCTCCCGCTGAGCGTCCGCGAAGGCCGGCTGCCCGACCCCATGCTCGCGAAGCAGGTCTGCGTACTCCTCGGGCCCGAGCGCCTCCTCTCGCGCGACTGCATAGAGCTCTTCGAGGAGCTCCTCGCGCTCGCGCCTCGCCTGCGGCGCCCCTTCGTGCGCCTGATCGACCACCGCGACGGCGGCGCCGACGCGTGCACGCGTGTCGGGCCGAAGATACGAGGACCACTCGACAGGCTGAGCAATGATTCGCTGGGTCACGATCGGCGTCGTCGCGAGCGCGAGCGCCAGAATCGCCAGTGAACGAGATTTCACGCGGGTAGGATACTGCATCCGTCGCCGCATTGACAGCGCCGTGGTATCATCTGGGCCCATGAGCGAGAACGCCCTCTTTGAAGGCGACGACCGATCCTCAGAGCCGCTTGCCGCACGGATGCGTCCGCGAACCCTCGACGAGTTCGTCGGACAGGACCACATCCTCGGCCGCGGGCGCCTGCTTCGCCGGGCGATCCAGGCGGACATGATCTCCTCGCTTATCCTCTACGGCCCGCCGGGCACGGGAAAGACGACCCTCGCCCGCGTCATCGCCAACACCACGAGGAGCCGTTTCGTCAGCCTGAACGCGGTGCTCGCCGGCGTCAAGGATGTGCGCGAGGCGATCGAAACGGCGAAGCAACACTCACAGCTGTACGACCGACGGACGATCCTCTTCGTCGATGAAGTGCACCGCTGGAACAAGGCGCAGCAGGACGCTCTGCTGCCGTGGGTCGAAAACGGCACCGTCGTCCTGATCGGCGCGACGACGCAGAATCCCTTCTTCGAGGTCAACAGCGCGCTCGTCTCGCGCAGTAGAATCTTCCAGCTCAAGACGCTCGAGGACGGCGATCTGCGCGCGATCGCCGAACGGGCGATCACCGACCCGGAGCGCGGCTACGGCCGCCTCGCGGTGTCGATCGACGAGGATGCGCTCGACCACCTGATCTCGGTAGCCGACGGTGACGCACGGTCGCTCCTCGGCGCGCTGCAGCTCGCGGTGGAGACGACGCCGCAGCGGTATCCGCCGGAGCCCGGGACGGAGATCCGGATCACGCGGGAGATCGCGGAGGAGAGCATCCAGCAGAAGGCAGTGCTCTACGACAAGGAGGGCGACTACCACTTCGACGTCATAAGCGCCTTCATCAAGAGCATCCGCGGCTCCGACCCGGACGCGACGCTCTACTGGCTCGCGAAGATGATCCACAGCGGCGAGGCCCCGCACTACGTGCTGCGGCGCATGCTCATCTCCGCGAGCGAGGACGTGGGTCTCGCCGACCCGCACGCTCTCGCGATCGTCGAAGCAGCCGCCGCCGCGTTCGACCGCGTCGG
>SLST01000203.1 GCA_007130265.1 Spirochaetales bacterium | reverse complement strand
GCGCCCGGGCGAGAAGCGCCACGAGGCGCTCTACGAGAGCTGCGAAGTTCCCGAACCGACCGAACACCCGCGGCTCAACCGCGTAATCGATCCCGGACGGTTCGTGACCAATCTGGCGAGCCTCATGGGTGAGCTGCGCCCGATCTGCTTCCTCGACCCGCAACGACCGGACGACTACCGCAATCGTCGCCGTCTGCGCGGGCTCCTGACGACCCACGTGCGGAGCCTCGAGATGCCGGACTATGAGCCGGAGTACTGACGACAGAGTTCCGTTCCACCGGCCGTCGCTCGGGATCGAGGAGGAGGCCGCGGTGCTGCGTGTCCTGCGAAGCGGGTGGCTCACGACCGCCGGCGAAGCACGGGCATTCGAGGCAGAGTTCGCCGCGGCAGTGGGAAGCGCCTACGCGATCAGCGTCAACTCCGCGACCTCGGGGCTCCATCTCGCGCTCGAGGCTGCCGGTGTTCGGGCCGGCGGACGAGTGGTCACGACCCCCTATACCTTCACCGCTACCGCGGAGGTGATCCGCTACCTCGGAGCCGATCCGGTGTTCGTCGACATCCGCGGCGATGACCTGAACATTGATCCGCACGGCATCGAGCAGGCACTCGCACGCGAAGAGAGGGTCGAGGCGATCATGCCGGTTCACTTTGGCGGATACCCGTGCGCAATGGACCGGATCGTCTCGATCGCGAACGACCATTCGGTACCCGTCGTGGAGGACGCGGCGCACGCCTTTCCGGGGGCGTTCCGCGGCAAACCGCTGGGCACGATCGGCGAGTCGGGCGTATACAGTTTCTACGCGACGAAGACGATGACCACCGGCGAGGGTGGGATGGTCGTCACCGACAATCCGGACTGGGCGCGACGCATGACGACGATGCGGCTTCACGGGATCGATCGCGAGGTATGGGACCGCTACACCGCTGATCGGGCCTCCTGGGAGTACGAGGTGGTTGAAGCGGGGTTCAAGTACAACATGCCCGACATTCTGGCGGCGATCGGCCGTGAGCAGCTGCGAAAAGCGCGCGGCTTCCTCGAGGCCCGCCGGCGTATCGCAGAGGCTTACCGCGTGCTTCTGGAGGACTGCGACTACCTCGAGCTCCCACCGTGCTGCCGGGACAGCAGCTGTCATCTCTACGTCATCCGTCTCCGCCTCGAGCGGCTCTCGATCGATCGCCGAGAGTTCATCGATCGGCTTGCCGCGCTCGGAGTCGGCACGAGTGTGCACTACATGCCACTGCACCTGATGCCCTACTACCGCAACCGCTATGGCTTGAAGCCGCACGATTTTCCGGTATCATTGGACGTGTACTCGCGCTCGATCAGTCTACCGATCTATCCCGGGCTGAGCGACGACCAGGTCGCCCGTGTCGCGGAAGCGGTCAGGCAAGTCGGAGACGGCGCGCACGGCTCATAAATGGCAAGAACCGTCAGACAGGCGCTCAAAGGGCGCGGCGATTTCATCAGCGACATCTACGCCCGCGACATGCTCTACGCCGCAACCGTGCGCTGTCCCTTTGCCAGAGCGTCGATCAGGTCGATATCCCGGCAAGCCCTCCCGGCGGACACCGTCTGCATCACGGCGCGGGAGATACCGGGCCGAAACGTCCTGAGCGTCGACGGCGAGACGATGCCGTTGCTCGCCGAAGACGAGTGCCGCTACCTCGGAGAGCCGGTGGCTCTCGTGGCAGGTCCGTCGCAACGAGCGGTTATCGCCGCGATGAGAACGATCGATATCGACTACGAGGAACTGCCTCCGACGCTTTCCTTCGTACCCCCCGCGCCTTCACAGGTCATCGCACGATGGACGGGAGAGCGGGGTGACGTCGATGCAGCGCTCGCCGCGAGCGCGAATCGGGTGGAAGGCACCTATCGCACCGAGATCCAGGAGCATCTCTACAACGAGCCGCAGGGGGCAGTTGCGCTCTTCGAAGAGGAGCAGCTGGTGATCAGATCGGCAACGCAGTGGCCGTTTCACGTCCGTGAGACGGTGGCTGCATGCCTGGGGCTTCCTCCGGACGAGGTGATCGTTCGCCCGGCCGACCCCGGGATCGCGCTTGACGGCAAGCTCTGGTATCCGTCGATCGTCGCGGCCCACGCCGGACTGCTCGCGCGTGCATCCGGCAAGCCGGTGAAACTGGTCTTCTCCAACGTCGAGGACTTCCGGTTCACTCCCAAACGGGCGCCCTTCGTCTTCCACTGCGTCACGGGGATAACCGACGAAGGACATCTGAGCGGAGTCGACATGGAGGTTACGTTCAACGCCGGGGCATACGGGTTGTTCACTCGGGAGATCTCGGACCGAGTCATTGCCGCGGCGACGATGATGTACGACTGCCGCGACCTGAGGGTGCGCGTCGTCTCAGCGCAGACGAACGTGCCTCCGCTGAACGTCCTCAGCGGGTTCGGGTCGTCCTCCGCCTTCTTCGCGACCGAAACCCATGTGACGCGGATCGCTGAGATAGCCGGGATCGACCCGCTCACATGGCGGAAGACGAACCTGTTGGCCGGAAGCACCGCCGGAAGCACCGCCGGAAGCACCGCCGGAAGCACCGCCGGAAGCACCGCCGG
>SLST01000127.1 GCA_007130265.1 Spirochaetales bacterium | reverse complement strand
GGCCGACATCAGGGCGGCAGCCCTGCCGGGGGCCGTCGTCGCCGCGTGGGAAGGCTTCGTCGCCGAAGGCCTGCCCCAGGTCGCCTCGCAGGCGCTTCTGAACGACCTGACCGCTGCATCGCTCATGGTCGCAGGAGACGGCACGGTGGCCGTTCCTTCGGGCATCGCGCAGGCGGTGCAGTTGCTCGCAAGGACCACGAGCGAAAACCGGCTCCTGCCGCTGCAGATCGCCTCGGCGGCCGGCCCGGACGGCGGACGCCTGGTGCGTGAGACCCCCTGGTTCCGAGCTGCTACCGCGGAAGCGGACGAACTCTCTACGCGGCGACTCGACGGTGCGCAGGTGCCGGTCGGGATGCCACGGGAGTACCCGCTCGGTCTCTCCTTCGTCGAGATCTCCGGCGGCGAGGCGGTCCTCGGCGGCGCCGGACGCGCGAGACGCGGTGGCGACATGCTGTACGAGGTCACGCTCGGACCCTTCTCCATGGGTTCGACCGAGCTCCCCTTCTCCGCGTATGACGCATTCCTCGAAGCGAATCCCGCCTGGAGCGATGAGCGTGTCGACGAGCTCATCGCCGCGGGGCTGGTGGACCCGGACTATCTGCGGGAGATCGACGCGATGCGTGAAGTCCCGGCGCTTCCGGTCACCGGCGTCTCGGCCTTTGCCGCCGAGGCGTTCGCCGAGTGGTACTCCACGCTGCTGCCGGAAGGACTCGAGGCGCGGCTTCCCTCCGAGGCCGAGTGGGAATACGCGATGCGGGTCTCCGGCGCGGACGGCGGGATCTTCTTCGAGGCGCGTACCGACGGCCCGGTCCCGGTGTCGCAGGCGGGTACCGGTCGCGACGGCCTCACCGGTATGCTCGGAAACGTCTGGGAGTGGACCGCGGACTGGTTCGCGCCGTACACCGCGGCCCATGGCGGCAAAGCTCCCGGTACAGCGGCACACAGAGTCGTCCGCGGTGGCGGATGGGGGACCGACTGGATCGGCTTCAACCCCAGCGATCGGGGTTCGCTCGATCCCGCGTGGTGCTCGCCGTTCGTCGGCATCAGGCTGGTGCTCGCCCCGACGTCCGGATTGTGATACGTTCGACCTATGCCTGAAGGAGTCAAGGTCGTCTCCCGCAACCGACGCGCCTATCACGACTACAACATCGACGAGAAGTTCGAGTGCGGTATCGAGCTCGCAGGGAGCGAAGTCAAGTCGATCCGCAGCGGGCATGTGGCGTTCGCCGATTCGCACGCGCGCATCCGGAACGGAGAGGTCTGGCTCGTGGGCCTGCGGATCTCGCCCTACGATCAGGCGAGCATCTTCAACCACGATCCCGACCGCGATCGCCGGCTCCTCATGCACAGGGACGAGATACGACGTCTGCGCAGACGGGTCGACGAACGGGGATTCACGCTCATTCCACTCCAGATCTACTTCAAGGGCGGGCTTGTGAAGGTCGAGATTGGGCTGGGAAAGGGGAAGCGCGAGTACGACAAGCGCCAATCGATCAAGCAGCGCGACCAGCGCCGTGAGGCGGAGCGCGAGATGCGGGAGCGGTTCTGATGACACCGAGCGAGCTTGACGGGCTGCGCCAATTCGCCGTCGACACTGCGCGCGAGGCCGGCCGGCTGACGCTGCGGTACTTCCGGGGGGAGTTCGACGTCGAAACCAAGGCCGATGATACGCCGGTTACGCGGGCCGACCGGGAGGCCGAGGCGCTCATCCGCGAGGCGATCGCCTCGCGTTTCCCCGAAGACGGGATCCTCGGCGAGGAGTACGGTTTCGTCCCCGGCGCGGGAAGGCGGACGTGGGTGATCGACCCGATCGACGGGACGAAGTCGTTCGTCGCGGGGGTGCCGCTCTACGCCGTCCTGATCGCGCTCGTGGAGGGCAGCTACTCGACCGGGGAGATCTCAACGTCACGGGTCCTCACCGGGGTCATCCACGTTCCGCCGCTCGACGAGACGCTCAGCGCGGCGCGAGGCTGCGGCGCACACTGGCAGACGACTCGAGGCGCGCGCGTTGCGACGGTCTCCGACCGTCGCACGCTCGAGGGCGCCCGGATCGCGACGAGCGACTTCTCCGATCTGCATCGCCGAGAGCCCGATCTCGCCCGCCTCATCGACGCGGGTTCCGGGCTCTCACGAACCTGGGGCGATGCCTATGGCTACCTGCTCGTCGCCACCGGCCGCATGGACGCGATGATCGATCCGGTGGTGAGCCCGTGGGACATCGCACCGCTTCCGGTCATCGTGGAAGAGGCAGGCGGCAGGTACACGTCGCTCGACGGTTCTGCGGTCCTCTCCACGAGCGCGATCGCGACGAACGGGGCGATCCATGACGCGCTGCTTCTCTCATGAGGCGTCGGGGAGCGATTGACTGCCCTCGAGTTCGAGAGTATCCTCACGTATAGAGGGGGTGTACCGGATTCGACTGCGAATCAATGGTGACTCTTGGATGCAGGCTGAGCGCTACCTCATAAAACTGGCACAATTTATCTGCCGACAACAACGCAGATTTTGCTCTCGCTGCGTAAGTAGCGAAGCAATCAATCGTCGCGCAAGCGGCGACGGGCGCCCGGGGCGCAGT
>SLST01000481.1 GCA_007130265.1 Spirochaetales bacterium | reverse complement strand
TGGTGAACCCGCAGTCGCGCTCCGCCTACGAGCGCATCATCGCGGCACTTGCGCAGGACGGCGCGCAGGCAGTGATCCTCGGGTGCACGGAGATAGGCCTGCTCGTGGGCGACTCGGCGACTCCGGTGCCGATCTTCGACACGACGAAGATCCACGCGGAGGCGGCGGCCGACTACGCGCTCGAGTGACCGGGTAGAGGCGCCAGACTCAACGGCTCGGCGAATGTGCCGAAACAGAGAGTAATGCTCGTCGTGGTACTGCTCCTGCTTGGACTCGCGTCGCTGCCGGCCGACCCGCTCATCGTGGGGCCGCAGGACGTGCGGATCGAACAGAATCACGAAGGGGGTTACGACCTCTACGTCCGGGCAGCGGACGGTATGGGATCGGTCCTGCTCACCGAATCAACCGTCGACCCCGACGGCAGGCAGGCGAACTACGCGCTTCGAAACCCCGTCTGGCACCCGGTCAACGGCGACGAACCGCGCAAGCTCGACGGCGAGTTCCTGAACGCCCAGGAGCGCGGCCGCTACTTCCTGATCAGCTCGACGGTCCGCGAGATCCCGGGTCTGGGCGCGGCGTTCCACCTCTTCATCCCCTACGTCGTGGATTACGGCTACCCGTGGACACGCTCCGGCGACCTGTTCGTGGGCGACAACAGCTGGATCAACATACGCACCTTCGAGCTGCCCTACGCAGACTACGAAGGCGCCTTCCGGGACAACGCCTTCGTGATCCGCGTGATGCAGCCGACGCCGGAAGCACCGCCGGAAGCACCGCCGGAGGCACCGCCGGAGCCCCTGCCCGCCCCGACAGAAGACCCGCCGCCGCCGGTTGAGGTGCGTCACCTATCGCTCGCTTCCGAGGCCTTCGCCGCGATCGCGGAGGAACGCGACGGCACGTCGGTCGAGATAGACGAGGCGGACGAGCTCGTGGAAACGATCCGATCGCTCCTCGAGGAGGCGCCGGAGGCCGGGCTTGACCTCGCGCTCGTGATCGACACGACCGGCAGCATGCTCGCGAGCATCGACCACGTCCAGCGGGAGCTCGTCCCCATGCTTCTCGCGGAGTTCGCCGCCGATCACGCCCCCCTGCGGGTGGGAGTGGTCCTGTTCCGCGACTACTTCGACGAGTACCTCGTGAAGCGCCTCGAGTTCCAGGAGGATCTCTCTCTCGTCCAGCGCTACGTGGAAGGCGCGCGCGCAGCCGGCGGCGGCGACATCCCGGAGGCGGTCTACGAGGGGCTGTTCACCGCGCTCGTGCAGCTCTCCTGGGAACAGGAGCACCGCGTTGCGATCCTGATCGGCGACGCGCCACCCCATCCGCGGCCGCGCGGACGGATCACCGAAAGCATGGTCTTCCACGAGGCGGACCGCGCGGGGGTCACCGTGCACACTATTCTGCTGCCGCACCCGTAGCGAGCTGCTCGACGAGGCGCGAGAATCCGGGGCGGGAGCGGCGAAGGTTGGGGTACCTTGTGCTACCAGGGCTTACCGAGGCCGGCCTGCTTGCAGACTTCATTCGCCGTGATCCGGTCGAAACGGCTGTGGCGTTTTACCGGAATCACTCTCTGGCCATCGCTGTAGATAGAATGCCGGCCGCCCTCACGGATGAGTCTGAAACCGTGCTGTTCGAGATAGCGCACCACGTCGGATCTCTTGACCGACACTACGCGGACTCGATCGTCATCGACTCGAAGAGTGCATTCTGCGCGGGAATCTCTTTGCCCAGGTCTTGGTGCGCAAGTATCATCTGCTGCAGAGCATCCCGGAGCGACGATCGACACTCTTCCAGATCGGTTCCCTCGGTGACAACCTCCGGCCATTCGACGATCTGACCCATGTAGCCTGAGTCTATCTTGACGTATCTAGCCGTCAGGGCTCTTGTCATCTGATGTCCTCACCACATCAATGATAGCGTCAGGCTCGTCCTTCGGCAATTGTGCGACAGACCCGTTTCAGCCGCGCCGGCGTCACCGTGCACACTACTCTGCTGCCGCACCCGTAGCGAGCTGCTCGACGAGGCGCCTGCGGATCTTGCAGACCATCGTATACGCCGGATCAAAGACGTTTCCCACATCGTACTCCACTCGCTGCCCGAGGAGCGAGTGCGCGACGAGCGGTTCGAGCCGGTAGTCCTCTTCGAGCCAGCGGACCATCTCGCTCGTCGCGTGCTGCACGCACTGGTCGAGCGGACGGGCATTGCCCACGGTCATCAGGTACTCCGCGTCCATCGCGCGCGGCCAGGAGATCGGGTGGTCGCGGATCACGTCGACGCGAAAGGTCACGTCCATCGATATCTCGATCCCCGTGCCCACGATCTCGCCGTCTCCCTGCAGCGCGTGACCGTCTCCCAGGAAGAAGAGCGCGCCGGGCTCAGAGACGGGGAGGTAGACGGTCGCCCCGGCAGCGAACCCGCGGTAATCCATGTTCCCGCCGTGGGTGGACGAGGTCGCCGTGGAGATCGCCTGGCCGCCTGAGGGCGCGACGCCGAAGCACCCGAGCATCGGTTCGACAGGGAGTGCGAGCGACGAGAGCGACGAATCAGGCGCGACCATCCGCGCGGTGAGCGACTGCGCGTC
>SLST01000361.1 GCA_007130265.1 Spirochaetales bacterium | reverse complement strand
TGAATCTTCACGAGCCCATCGGGCTTACCTACCGCGACCGACTTCCCGGCGCCTCTGTACGGGAACACTGCCTTCTCGAACGCGAGACCCCGCTCTTTCGCCTGCTCCTCGGACGGACCGAAGCTCGCTATCTGGGGCTCGGTGTAGATCGCCGCAGGGATCAGGTCCGGATCAACACCCTTCTCAGGGTCGTGACCCGCCATGTGCTCGACGGCTATCTCACCCTCCTTGCTCGCGACGTGCGCGAGCTGCATCGTGGGAACGACGTCACCGATGGCGTAGATGCCGGCGGCATCGGTCTGGTAGTAGTCGCCGACCTTGATGAAGCCCTTCTCCGTCTTCACGCCGACCTTCTCGAGATCGAGCCCTTCGCTGTTCGGTGCGCGTCCGACGCTGACAAGGAGCTTCTCCGCTTCGATCGTCTTCTTTCCGTCCTTACCGGATACCTCGAGCTTCACGCCGTTCTTGCCCTTCGTGAGCTTCTCCGCCTTCGAACCGGTCATGATCTCCACGCCTCGTCGCCGGATATCCTTCTCGAACACGGCCACCGCCTCCGGGTCCGCGGTGGGGATGATCCGGTCGAGCATTTCGACGACCGTAACATCAACGCCAAAGGCGTTCATCACGTGGGCGAACTCCATACCGATGTAGCCGCCGCCAAGGATGATCAGGCTCTTCGGCAGCTCTTCGAGGTAGAGCGCTCCGGTCGAGGAGAGCACCTGCTTCTCGTCGAACTCGAAACCGGGAATCTCACGGGGGCGGCTGCCGGTCGCGATCAGAATGAACTTGCCGGAGATCTTCTTCTTACCGTCGACGGTGACCTCGTGGGCGCCGCTCAGCTTCGCCGTGCCCTCGATGTACTCGATCTTGTTCTTCTTGATGAGCGAGCTCACGCCTTTGCTCAGCCGATCGGCCGCCTGACGACTCTTCTTGAACACCTTCTGGTAGTCAAACCCTGAGTCGTCAACCTTAAACCCGAGCTCTTCGAGCTCCTTTCGGCTCGAGACGATCTCCGCCTGGTGTATGAGTGCCTTGCTCGGGATGCATCCCACGTTCAGACAGACCCCGCCGGGCTTCTCCTTCTCGATTACCGCCGACTTGAGCCCCAACTGACTCGCGCGAATCCCCGCGACGTACCCGCCGGGCCCGGAGCCGATAACCACAAGATCGAAATCATAGCTCGCCATATCTCCTCCTAAAACAGCACGCGTACCGGATTCTCGACGATTCGCTTCAACTCGTAGAGGAAGCGTCCCCCTTCGGCGCCGTCGATCACGCGATGGTCGCAGGAAAGCGTTATCTTCATCATCTGCGCTATCTCGAGCTCATCACGGTCGCTTACGACCGCGGTCTTTGCGATCTCGCCTACGGCAAGGATAGCCGATCCGGGCGGGTTGATGATCGCTGTGAACTCTTCGATCCCGAACGAACCGAGGTTGCTGATCGTGAACGTAGCCCCGGTGTACTCCTCCGGTTGCAGCTTGCCGTTTCCAGCCCTGACGACGAGATCCTTGAGCTCACGATCGATGTCTCCAATACCCTTGTTCCCGCAATTGCGCACGATCGGTGTGATCAGGCCGTTTCCGAGGTCGACCGCGAGCCCGATATCGATCGATCCGAACTGCAGAATGTGATCGCCCTGCCAGCTCGCGTTGACCTCCGGGTGGCGCTTCAACGCCTCGGCGGCGAACTTCATCAGGAATGCGTTGAACCCGACCTTCTCCGGTGCCTCCGCGTTCAGCTCCTTTCGCGCCTGCATCGCCGCTTCCATTCGCACGCTGCTCTTCAAATAGTAATGGGGTGCCGAGAACTTGCTCTCCGCAAGCCGTCGCGCAATCACTGCGCGTTTGCCGGTCACCGGCACGGTGACGTTCTCGCCGGCTGCTGCGGCAACGGCGCCGCGCGTCGCGCCGCTCGCGGCGGGCGCGCCGGTGAAGCCTTCGACGTCGGCCTTCACAACGCGACCGCCCGGACCGCTTCCGGAGACCCGACTGAGATCGATGCCCCGTTCAGAGGCAATCTTCCTCGCAAGGGGCGAAGCCTTCACACGCGCCCCGTCATCCTGCGCAGCGGCGGCCGACGCGCCGGAGCGAGCGGGAGCCTCAACTGCGGCGGGTTCGGCGGCGTCCTCCGGTTCGGACTCGGTCGACTGCGAACCGTCCGCCGGTTCTTCCTTGGCAGTCTTCGATGACTCCTGCAGCAGCGAGTCGATCTCCTCGCCCTCCTCTCCGAGGATCGCTATCGTGTCGCCAACCCTGGACGCGGTCCCTTCGGCCTTCACGATCTTCAGCAGCGTGCCCTCCTGGGTCGACTCGTAGTCCATGGTGGCCTTGTCGGTTTCCACCTCGCACAGGAGATCGCCCGCGGTAACCGCGTCGCCTTCGCCTTTGTGCCAGCTCACGATCGTGCCCTCTTCCATCGTTGGTGAGAGGGCGGTCATCAGTACTTTTTCCGCCATATCAACTCCTACTCCATGTACAGGACGCGCTTCGCGGCTGCGACGATCTTCTCAACACTCGGCTGCGCCGCGAGTTCGAGCCTGTGGTTGTACGGCATTGGCACATCCTCGCTCGAGACCAGCTCG
>SLST01000502.1 GCA_007130265.1 Spirochaetales bacterium | reverse complement strand
AGGAAGAACTTCACGACTTCGTTCAGGCCCGGGACCTGCTTGAGCGCGGCGAGCGCCGCGCGGTCTGCCGGGTGCTCCCAGGCGCGGGGGCTGATCTGTTCAAGACGGATACGGTCCATGGACCTAATGTAGTCCTCGGACCGTTGCGGTGCAAGGACGGCGGACCGCTTCCGCGCGCTGTGCGAGCCGCTTCCGGCCGCGAACCGGCTTTTTGACACGCTCGCGGCACTCGGGTAGTATGGCCGCCAATCACCCTTGCAGGAGCTCACCATGAAGATCGGAATCGTCGGCTGCGGCAAGATCAGCGACATCTATCTGAAGAACTGTCACGAGCGTTTCCCCGGGATGGAGGTCGTCGCGCTCGCCGACCTCGTCGTGGAGGCCGCCGAGGCAAAGGCGAAGGAGTACCGCATCGGCCGCGTGCTGCCGGTCGACGAGCTCATCGCGGACCCCGACGTGGAGGCGGTGCTCAACCTTACGATTCCCGCGGCGCACGCGGAGATCTGCGAGAAGACGATTCTCGCCGGCAAGCACTCGTACACCGAGAAGCCGCTTGCGATCGATTTCGCCGACGGCCGGCGCCTGCTCGATCTCGCGAAGGAGAAGGGTGTGCGGCTCGGCGCCGCGCCGGACACCTTCCTCGGCGGCGGGTTGCAGACGGTGCGCAAGCTCCTCGACGACGGCTGGGTGGGCGAGCCGGTCGCGGCGACCGCCTTCATGACCGGTCGCGGGCCGGAGGGGTGGCACCCAAACCCCGCCTTCTTCTACCAGCGAGGTGCGGGGCCGCTCTTCGACATGGGGCCCTACTACATCACGACGCTTGTGACGCTGCTCGGGCCGGTGAAACGCCTGTCGGCCGCGACGCGGATCACCTTCAGCGAGCGCACCGCGACGAGCAAGGAACGGTACGGGGAGAAGATCCCCGTGGAGGTGCCCACCTACGTCGCCGGGACGCTCGAGTTCCACTCCGGCGCGATCGGGACGCTCGTCATGAGCTTCGACGTCTGGAAGAGCCGCCTTCCGCGGATCGATCTTTTTGGCACGCTCGGTTCGATCGGGCTGCCGGATCCCAACACCTTCTGGGGGCCGGTACAGCTCTTCCGGCCGGGCGCCGAAGACTGGGCCGAGGTGCCGCTGTCGCACGGCTACTCGGAGAACAGCCGCGGAGTTGGGCTGCTCGATCTCTCGCGCGCCGTGGAGACCGGGCGTCCGCACCGGGCAGCCGGCGAGGTGAGCCTGCACGTGCTCGAGGTCATGCACGGGCTGCTCGAGTCCGGCGAGACGGGCGCCTTCTACGAGATGACCACAGGCTGTGAGCGTCCGGCTGCGCTCCCGGTAGGGCTCAACGACGGGGAGATGGACTGAGCGGCAGCGGATCGCGTGCGGGTACTGGATTGCCGGGGACCGACGCGCTACCTTGATCGTATGCCACGACTGCGTCCTTCCACCGTCGGCCTGATCCTGCTCATCGCCCTCGTGCTCCTCGGCGGCTGCTCGGTCCGCGAGGAGATCAGCCTTCAGCCCGACGGCTCGGGCGAGGCGACGCTCACCGTCGACCTCCACCCCGTCCTCATCGCCTACGTGAGCGACCTTGCCTCCGCGATGACCGGCGTCGAGGCGGAGTACCCGGTGTTTGACGTGACGCAGATCGCCGCCGAGATCGACACGCGACCCGGAATGGAGCTCGTGCGCGCGGAGCAGCGCGGCCGCGGCGGTCTGACGCTCGTTACCCGTTTCACCGACATCAACGCGATCTTCGCGCGCGAAGGGGCCGGGGACGTGCTTCGCTTCGAGCGGCGCGGGGACGAGCGGATGCTCACGTTGACGCTGGGCCGCGACGCGGTCGCGCGGTTTCTCGAGTACGCGCCGCAGGAGAGCGCGACGATGGTCGAGCTTCTCTTCCCTCCCGCCGACGGGTCGGTAACGCGCGACGAGTACCGCGACGAGCTCGCCTGGGCGCTCGAGGAGTACGACCGGCGAGCGGTGGTCGAGCGCACGCTCGACGAGGCGCGCATCGAGGTGCGCGTCAGTCCGCAGGGGCGGCTCGTCAGCCAGCGCGGAGGCGAAGTTGTAGACGGTTCGGTTGTTTTCACGATCCCGGTGCTCGAGCTACTGACCCTTCGCGAGGAGCGGGTCTACTCGCTCGTCTTCACGCCCTGACGCTTCTCGCGTTCCATCGCCTCCACCTCGTCGGCCGGCGGTTTGAAAATCGCCTGGTAGATCCGGTCTCGAACGCTGTCGCGGATGTGCTCGTAATTCACATGGATCGTGCGGCCTGAGTCACTCACCCGCACGACCGATCCGGTGATCTTGATCGCCAGTTCGTCTGCCCGGAACCGGAGCTCGAGCTCGTCACCCACCTTGAAGTGTCCGTCCGGATTGAGCAGGCTTGCCCCCCCGCCGCCAATGTCCCGCGACTTGCTCAGCAGCTCCTTGTCCGTGTCAAAGGGGTAGAGTCGCACCGGGATCTCGATTCGTCTCCGGTAGTACCGTCGCTTCTGGTAGCGCTTGAGATCCTCCGAGTGCGCGAGCCGTGCCTCTGCGCGCTCTTCGCCAAGCACGGTCGAGCGAAATGTGAAGACGCCGGCATTGCTCTGGTAGTAGACTTCTACGCCGGCGCTGGTCGGTAGCCGCGCGCCCTGTTCGGTGATCCGCACCCGGAAGGCCTCCGGCTGCGGGGCAAGCACCTCGGCCTTGATTGGGCGGCGGTAGCGGTTGCGGGCGATCAGCACCGTCGCTCCCGCCGGTATGGCGGCGCTCGACCGTGGAGCGCGATCCCTGGGACCGCCGTGGAATCCGAGCGTCACGCGCAGAGCGGCGATGCTCTGAGCCCCGGCCTCGTCGTTTTCACGCAGCTTCGCCGCGGCGGAGCTGAACGCAATCTCGTCGGTGACTAGCAGGTGGATCTGGGTGTCGTCCTTGAGGTAGTGCCGCATCCGTTCGAGCAGTTCGCGTTGACTCGGCGTGAGACCGAGCTCGTCGGCCTTCTCGTCAAAGAGTTTGCGCGCGACGGCGATCTGTCGGCGGCGGCTGCGCTTGCCGCCGACGGCCGCATACCCCACGAGCCCCGCGACGAGCCCGAAGACCAGGAGGAAGGCGAGGATCACCTCGAAGGGGCTGGTCTGATAGGCGCTGGAAACCTGGTCGAAGAACCGTTGAACAGCCGGGGTCACCTCTACTCCTGCGCCCCAAAGATACCCGATTCGCCCCCAACTTTCCAGAGCGGCGTTTCAGTGCGGCCGCTCAGACCCAGCGGCAGCGGTTTGTGGGTGAGTAGTGACGTGGTCTAACCCAGGAAGACCTGCGCAGACTGGTCGATCGCGAGAATCGTGCGACACTTCGAGCAGCGGAAGCGCCCCGGGCGACCGGCTCTCAGGCGAACGCTGCAGACCGGACACTTAAAGGTTTTGGGGAACAGCTCGGGCCCGGCACCTTTGGCAGACTTGCGGAAATACTGCACGGCGTCATCGAGCGTGTCGCGAATGTTGAAGAACTGGGAGAATCCGAGCAGCTGAAAAACCTCGTAGACGCGGGGCTGGATCGCGAGCAGCACGACGTCCCCGCCGCGTGGTTTGACCGCCTTGAGAAACGCGGTGAACGAGCCTATGCCGGTTGACGAGACGTAGGTCAGTCCTCCGCAGTTGAATATCAGCTTGGTGAATCCGGTTTCTACGGCTCGGTTGATCCGTTTCTGGAAGAAATTGGAGTTATAGGTGTCTATATAGCCGCTGAGATACAGCACAAGGGCCCCGGGGATCTCGTCTACCTTCTCCAGGTTGATGCGTAGGCTCTCGTCCCTTTCTTCGTCAAAGCCAGGCACGATGTCGTTGTTGTTCATCCCGGACTTTCTCCTCATTTCAGCATCGGCAGGCCGACGCCCTTCCTTGACGCATCGCGACCAGGGCAGACTACCAGAACCGTTCGAACTTTCAAAGGGCACCGCACGGACAGCAACCGCACGGACAGCAACCGCACGGACAGCAACCGCACGGACAGCAACCGCACGGACAGCTCGCCGCTTCGTCTGCCCGGCAGTAACTTCACCCTATGAATATGCTCTCACGCGGCCCCGTTCGGGCCGCTCTGATCCTCGTCGCGGCGGTCATCGTGCTCGCCGCCGGACCATGGCGAGTGACTGCGCAGGGAGATGCGGAACCCGCGGCCGCCGACCGCGGCTCGCTACCCGCGATCCTCGGGATGGAAATCGGGGACGCGGTCGAGCTCGCCAGGCGGACGCCCGACGACTGGGACTACGACCCCGGTGAGCGGTACGTCTTCGCCGAGGATGTCGATATCGACTATCCGCTGGTTCTGTCCGAAGCTGAGTGGCGAAGGGTGCTCGAGCCGACGGCCCATAGCATCCTTCGTGAGAAGGGCACCGAACGCGCCTTCTCCCACCCGCTGAACGACAACGTGCAGTCCGGCGTCTACTACTCGCGGGCGACGGGCCAAGCGCTGTTCAGCTCTTCCGACAAGTTCGATTCTCGAACCGGCTGGCCGAGCTTCACGCGTCCCATCAACCCGGACGCGATCGTCTACATTGAGGACAACTCTCTCTTCTCGCGCAGGATCGAGGTGGTGGACAGCCTCAGCGGGTCGCACCTGGGCCACGTCTTCCCCGACGGTCCGGCGCCCACGTACCAGCGCTACTGCATCAACGGCGAGGCCCTCGTGTTCGTGCCCGACGGTGGCGAACCGCCGCCGATTCGAACCGGGCCCTGAGCCGCGACGAGTGGTTCGCTAGAAGATCGGGCTCAGGCCCGCATTGTAGAGCTCACCGCTCGCGCGGTACATGGAGAACGACGAAGCCATCACCGTGAGCTCGTTCTGCTGGGCGAGCTCGATGATCGTCCCGGGCAGAGTCTTGCCGCGGACGACGAGTATCGTATGGATATCCGAGATCATCGCGGTGCGGATCGTCTGGGGCGCCACGAGACCCGTGATGAACAGGACGTTCTCCTGGGTCAGCGTCAGCACATCGCTCATCAGGTCTGAGGCGAAGGCGTAGTCGAGCTCGCGATCGGCGAAGGACTCTCCGCAGACGAACCGGGCTTCCACAATGCGGGCTATTGTCTCTGCAGTCACGCCTGACTATACCATGAGCGGCGGAATCATCAATAGCGTTCGCGGCCGAGCCCTGCCGCTACTGCGGTTCGACCGACCGCGGCGTCCTGACGCCTCTGCGCGGTCGAATTTCGTATACTCGGCTCATGACGAGAGACGAGTTCTTCGAAGCGTACGCAGCCGTAGTGGCCGGCGTCGGTCTGGACATCCGCCCGGAACAGGAAGTGTACGTGCGTATCCCCATCGAGGCGTCGACGTTCACGCCCCATTTCGTGCGCGAGGCGTACCGGCGCGGAGCGCGGTACGTGCATGTGGAGTACCAGGATCAGCAGGCGACCCGCGCCCGGCTCGAGTCGGCTCCCGCCGAGTCGCTCGCCTATGTCCCTCCCGGGGTGTTCGGCGAACGGCTGCGCCTCGCACGCGACGGCGGGGCGTCGCTTGCGGTCCTTGGTGAGGACCCCATGGGTCTTGCCGGAATCGACTCCGAGCGCCGTGGCCCGTGGACCCGGGCGCTTGCGGAGGCCGGCACCGCGCTGCGCGAGCTCGCGATGAAGGACCACTTCCCCTGGTGCGTCATCAGCATGCCGAATCCGGTGTGGGCCAAACGCGTCTATCCGGATCTTCCGCCCGACGAGGCGCTCGACCGGCTCTTCGATTCGGTGGGTCACGCGTGTCGACTCGACGCGGATGATCCGGTCGCCGCGTGGAAGGAGCACTCACGGCGACTCATGGCGTTCGCTCGCTGGCTGACCGATGAGGGTTTCGGGGAGTTCCGCTACCGTGGACCCGGCACGGACCTGGTCGTCGGCATGCCGGCGGGTCAGCGGTGGATCGCCACCGAGGGCGTCTCGGCGAACGGCATCACCTTCATCGCGAACCTGCCCACCGACGAAGTCTTCAGCGCGCCCGACCGGCAGCGGGTGGAGGGTCGGGTGCGCTCCACCCGCCCCCTGATACTCGGAGGAACGAACGTGGGGATCGCCGAGTTCACCGTGCGCGAGGGACGTATCGTCGAGGCGGAGTGCGAGGGCGATCGGGCCGTGCTCGAGCAGGAGCTCGACCTCGACGACTCGGCCCGCTACTTTGGCGAGATCGCGCTGGTCTCAGAGGAAGCGCCCATCGCCGAGCTGGGTACGGTCTTCTACGACGGGCTCTACGACGAGAACGCCGGGTGCCACCTCGCCTTCGGCAACGCGTATGCGAACTGCGTAGCCGGCGGGGGCGCGATGGAAGAGGCCGAGCGGCGCGCCGCCGGGCTCAACCAGAGCATGCAGCACACGGACTTCACGATCGGTTCGGATGAGCTCGAGATCATCGCGAGGCGCCGCGGCGGCGGAACCTTTCCGCTGATGCGACGCGGGCGCTGGACTCAGGAGTCGTTCGACGCCGCGGGCGTGTGAGCCGCCGTACACGGCGGCCGGCGCTCAAGCGAGCGGAGGTGGGCGCAGCACGGCGCAAGCGGCAACGAGAAATCTGAATCGCACGAGACCGAGTATCGTGTCGTTCGAAAGCGCCTCGAGGATGATCGCGGGCAGATCGACGCCGGACACCGACGGCGGTGTGTTGGTGTAGACCCTTTGCGCGGTCCGTCGGAAGATCTCCGGATCGCCGGTACACTCGAGGACGAGTCTGCGGATGTCCGGGCGCGCGGCGATTGTCGAGTCGAGGAGCTCGGCGGTGCCCGCGAGGTGGCGTTCGACGAACGCCATGTACGCCGGGTAGAAGACCGCGCCAATGCCGATGATATCCGCGATCGCGAGGATGATCTCGTCGCGAACGAAGGGAGCGATCGTCGGCTCGAGCTTTCTGACCAGCGGGCCCACCGTCTCACTCGCCCCGAAGGTCGCGAAGGCGCGGGCGCCGTGGATGATCACCCGCGGGTTGGCGCTCGTCTCGAAGAGCTCCTTGATGCGGGGCAGGCTCCTCGAGTCGCCGAGCTCGCTCAGCGCGAGCATCGCCTTCCCGCAGAGCATGAAGTCCTCGGAACTGAGCGCGGCGCGCAAAGCCGGAGCCGCGTCGCGGAGCCGCTTGATGCCGATCGTCTCCGCGGCGATGTGCGCGGTCGTGAAGTGGTGCTCGGTGACTTCCTTCGCGAGCGCCTTCGCCACCCGTTGGTCGGCCGGGTGAAGTCGCAGCGCGGTCAGCGCCTCGGCGCGTATCGCGAAGCTCGGGGACTGGAGCTTGGAGAGCAGGTCGTCCACCGCCATGCGGGAGGGAGCCTTCGCGAGCGCACGAATGTTCCTCTGCTCGTCGTCGACGCTCTGCGACCGCCCGAGCCGACTCAGTATCCTCACCGCCCGAAGCTCGCGTGGGGAGAAGAGCACCGAGATCGTGTTCAGGATCGAGTAGGCGCCGATGTCCGGTAGCCGTGTGACGAGCAGGCTTACTCCCACCAGCGCGAAGAAGAGCACGCCAAAGTAGAGCCTGAAGCCGGCCGCGTCGGTGAGCGCGGTGCGGGTGAGGATCGCGTCGAGCGCGAGCCCGCCGCCGACCGACCCGAGGAACCCGGCGATGCCGGCGACGATATGATAGACGATTCCCAGGTTCAGACGCTCCTCCGGGCTGATGACGGCAAAGAGGTAGTCCTGTGAGCAGTTCATCATGCCGGTGGCGCCGACGTTGTACAGGAAGAAGACGACCGACGGGATCAGCCACAGCACGAGCGATGGGCCCTCCGCAGGTCCCAGGACCGTCGGGACGATCGAGACCGCGGCGATCGTCGCGAAGGCGAAATAGAGCGGCCGCGCGCCGACCCGGTCCATGAGGAGCCCCGCCGCCGCGGCCATGGCGATGACGCCCATGCTGCCGATCAGCGTGATATAGACAATATCCGCGTCCGGGTGCCCGTAGACGACCTTGAACTGGACGATCAGGAAGGCCCCCGTCATGCCCAGGACGGCGTTCTTGGTGAACAGCACCGCCATGAGTCTGCGAAACCCGTCGTTCGCGAATCCCGCCTTCACGCTCGGCAGAAAGGGCTCAGCGGTATCCTTAGTGTTGGCCGACGGCTCGGGGATCGATGCGAGCGCCACCGACGAGAAGACGCCGGCGAGGATACCTACGAAGAAGGTAGCGCCGTAGACCGCGCGGGACGGGTCACGAGACAGGGCGAATCCCACGAGCAGCCACGCAATTGTTGAGACGGTGGTGTTCAGCGACTGGATGCGCGACAGCACCGCGCCGCGTCCCTTCTCCCCCACGACCGACCCCAGAATCGTCTGCTGGCCGGCCAGCGCGATCCCTTTGGACGAGTGGAAGCCGAGCACGCAGACTGCGAGGAGCGCGAAGGTCAGGTCGCGGTTCGCCGCGATTCCCGGGAAGACCGTCAGCAGGATGGGGAGCATGACGACGTAGCGCGTGAACCAGAAGATCGACTGGATGCGCACCGCCCCGTACCGGTTCACGAGCGGCCGGCCGATCAGCAGAAAGAGCATCGAGATATGGATGAACGACGAAAGGATGCCGACGAAGGTGTTGTCCGCGCCCAGGTTGAGCGCGTAGAGCGTGATGATGTTCCCGGCGAGCAACCGGAAAGAGACGCCGTTGAGCACGCTGTGCGCGTAGTAGCGCCTCCGGATTCGCGCAAGCTGCGCTGATGACTGGTAGTCCGCCGTGCCGTCTGCCATGGTTCTGACCCGTGATCATAGGGAGAAAACTGCGTCCGCACAAGCTGTGGCACGCGACACGCGGCGGCCGGGTTATTCCAGGTGGCTGCCGAGCGCGGCGGCGACCGGAAGGCGTGCTGCGCGGCGGGCCGGGAGGATCGTTCCGGCGATCGCCGTCGCCAGACCGACCGCCGCGCCGAGCAGATAGTCCTGGACCCGGAAGTCCGCCGTGAACCGTTCGGCGAACGGGATGGGAAGCCCCGTGCCCTCGAGCGCGGTGAGGTCAAACCCGATGCCGCCGAAGTAGATGCTGCTGACCGCCGACAGTGCCGCCCCTGCCGCCGTCCCGAGCAGCGCGATCCCGACTCCTTCAGCGAAGAGCAGCCATCGCACCTGTCGCCGCGTCATCCCGATTGCGCGCAGCGTGCCGAGCTCCTTCGTCCGTTCGTGGACGGCCATCGACATCGAGTTGAGGATGCCTATGATCACGAGCAGGTAGAGCACGGCGATGATCATGGAGAACCCGGCGATGTCGGCTTCAACCGCGCTGACGATCGCGCGCACGAAGGTTCGCCACTCGTGGAGCGCGAGCTCCTCGCGATTGGTGAGCGCCGGGACGCGGCCACGAATGGTCTCGAGCAGCGGCTCCACCCGCGCCCCTGCGTCGAGCGTGAGCACGAGGTGCGTGACCGCATCGTCCATCCGCAGGAGCCTCTGCGCCGAGCCGAGATCCATGAAGAAGACCTGGTCGTCGATCGCCGGGTACCCGAGCCGGAAGGTCCCCGTGACCGCGATGCGCGTCGATCGCGGGACGCCGTCGCGGTCGATCACGTCGATCACGATCTCCTCGCCGGGCGAGACACCAAGGCGGGAGGCGAACCGCGAGCTCACGAGCACTCCCGGTTCGTCTTCCGCGAGGTACGATCCGGTTTCGATGTGCTCGTCGATCACCGACACCCCCGCCTCCCCTTCCGGGTCGATGCCGCGACCGGCCAGATACGTCGCGCGCCGCCCGTCGCCGACGCGTGCGGAGAACTGCAGGCGCGGCGACGCGGCGAGTACCGCGTCGGCCTTCATGAGCTCCCCGCGCAGCTCCTCGTAGCCGGTGACGGTGAGGTCGAGCGGCAGACGGCGCCGCTCGTCGAGGTAGTCGCGGTGGAGGACCTGGGCGTGCCCGGTGTCCAGGTTGATGATCCCGTCGTAGAAGCTCGTGAAGTAGCCGCGCACCCACGCGAGCGAGACGATCATGATCGCGGTGCCGATCGTGAGCGCCGCCGCGTTGAGAGCGGTTCGGCGTCGGTTCCGGCTGATATTGCGCAGCCCCATTACCAGGAGTTCCATCTACGTCTCCTGCAGCGAGTGGATGAGGTCGAGCCGGGCCGTCGCCCATCCGGCATAGAGCGCGCTCAGGCATGCGACGAGGACGCCGTAGATGAAGGTGCGCGCCGTGGCCGCCGCCTCGAAGGAGAAGTAGTAGGTGCGGCTCGTTCCGAAGAATTCCCCCATCTCGCCTATGTCGAGGCCGTGCGTCTGGAAGTAGAGGACCACCGGAACCGCGATGGCGAGCCCGATGAGGCTGCCGGCGACGCCCACGAAGGCTCCTTCAAAGACGACCATACCCACGAGCTGTCGCCGCTTCAGGCCGATCGCGCGCAGCGCGCCGAAGGTGGCGACGCGGTCGAAGGCGGTCATGAGGATGGCGTTGGT
>SLST01000025.1 GCA_007130265.1 Spirochaetales bacterium | reverse complement strand
TTCCGCTCATCCCGACCTTCCATCCAGCCGCGGTGCTGCGAAGCTCCGATCTGAAGAGGCCGGTCTGGGAGGACCTGAAGCGGCTGCGGACGCTCCTCGATGCGGGCGGCAGCAGTGGGTGAGCCCTCGCCGGCGGCCGGTGACGCGTTCCTGGACGTCGCCTGCAACGTTCCGGTAGACGGGGTCTTTACCTACCTCGCGCCCGACGGCGCATCCGTGTCCGTGGGCAGCAAGGTCTCAGTACCCTTCGGCCGCCGCACCGTTACCGGGTACGTCGTCGGCCGCAGAGCCGTCGCCCCCGGCGGGGTGACCGTCAAGCCGATCCTCCGCGTGGTCGACCCGGAGCCGCTCTTCGATGAAAGCTATCTCGAGCTCGCCGACTGGGTCAGTCGCATGTACTTCGCCTCGCTCGGCGAGACGCTCGCCGCGATGATCCCAGGTGCCACGCGGGAGTCGGCGACCCCCTCGCTCGGGGGCGACGACGCGCCGCCCGCCCCCGGCGACCTCGCGCTCTCTCGCGAGCAGACCGCCGCGCTCGAACGGATGTTCGGCGTCCCCGACGGCCTCTTCTACGTGTACGGGATCACCGGCAGCGGCAAGACCGAGGTCTTTCTGCAGGCGGCCGAGCGAACCATCGGCGAGGGTCGTTCAGTTATCTACCTCATGCCGGAAATCGCGCTGACGCACCAGCTCCTCGATTCGGTTCGCGACCGTTTCGCCGGCGTCGTCGCCGTACTCCATTCGCGGCTCACCCCGTCGCAGCGGTTGACCGAGTGGCGCCGGATCCGGCGAGGCGAGGCGAAGCTGGTCGTCGGCGCGCGAAGCGCGGTCTTCGCTCCCGTACCACGGCTCGGTCTGGTGGTTCTCGACGAGGAGCACGACGGCTCGTACAAGTCGGGCTCCACCCCGCGCTACCATGCCCGGCAGGTCGCGATGAAGCGGGTCGCCGAGGCCGGCGCTCGCATGGTGCTCGGCAGCGCGACGCCGTCGGCCGAGGCGTGGCACCTGATGCGAGAGGGACGTCTTGTCCGTATGAATCTGACGAAACGACTCTCCGGCGGAGCGATGCCGACGCTCGAAGTCGTGGATCTGCGGACGGACGAGGGGCCGCTGTCCAAACGGCTCGTTGCCGCATTGAAGGAGACCCGTGCCGAGGGCCGCCAGTCGATCCTCTTTCTCAACCGACGCGGATTCGCGCACTTCTTCCACTGTCGGACCTGCGGGTTCGAGATGCGGTGCAAGCACTGCTCGGTCGGCCTCACGTACCACAAACGTCGGAACCAGATGGTCTGCCACTACTGTGGCTACCGCATCGCGCCGGTGGCGCAGTGTCCGGAGTGCGGCTCCTTCGACGTCGGGTACTCCGGGTTCGGCACCGAGCGGATCGAGGAGGAACTCGCGAGTCGGTTTCCCGAATGGCGCATCGCGCGCGTGGACACCGACGCGGTCCGCCGCAAGGGCGCGCTCGAGGGGACGATTGCGGCGTTTCGCGCCGGCGAGACCGATGTGCTGCTCGGCACGCAGATGGTCGCGAAGGGCCTCAACTTTCCGGGCGTCAAGCTCGTCGGCATCGTTCTCGCCGACACCGGGCTGCATATGCCCGACTTTCGGGCCGCCGAACGGACGTTCAGCCTGATCGTGCAGGTCGCCGGGCGCGCCGGCCGTTTCCATCCGGACGGCCGCGTCATCGTGCAGAGCTACGCGCCGGAGAACCCGGCGATCCGGCGCGCGATCGGCCACGAGCTCGACGAGTTCTACACCCACGAGCTCTCCGTTCGCGCGGACCTCGCCTTTCCGCCCTACGCCCGCCTCATTCGGCTTGTCGTCCGCTCGCGCAACGCGGAGGCGGCGCGCGTCGCGGCGGATGTACTCGCCTCGAGGTGCCGCGATGGGCTCCCGAGCGCCGACCAGGTCCTCGGACCCTCCGAATGCCCGCTCTCGGTCGTCTCGGGGAACGCGCGGCACCACGTGCTCGTTCGCACCGTCAGGTTCGGCGCGACGCACGCGGAGCTCGGGCCCGTGCTGCGATCCGCGTCGCTGCCGGGAGGAGTGCACCTCGAGGTGGACGTCGACCCGGTCTCGCTCCTCTAGACCCGCGATTCGCCCCGCGATTGACCCGGCCGGACGCAATGCGTACCATTTTGGGTGAGAAATGGAGCTTGTCCTGTATCCTGCCGAGGTTCTGGGGCGTCGGGCCGCGCTCGTACCCGACCCTGTGTCCGTGGAGGTCTACGCGCGCGCGATGGTGCGTCTGATGCGCGAGCGTGAAGGCATAGGTCTCGCGGCTCCGCAGGTGGGCCTTTCAATGCGGTTCTTCGTGCTCGGTGTCGATCGCGATCGCGAGCAGGTCTTCGTGAACCCGCGTATCGTCCGAACGTCGAGGCGGATGGTTCGGTCCGAGGAAAGCTGCCTGAGCCTGCCCGACGTGACAGTTGAGGTCCCGCGTGCTGCCGTGATCGACGTGCAGGCCTGGGATGAGCGCGGCGAGCCGTTCGAGATTCGTGCGCGTGGACTCGCTGCCCGGGCTATTCAGCACGAGCTCGATCACCTGAACGGCGTGCTCTGCATCGACCGTGTCGACATGAAGCGACGCGAACGCATCTCGCGCCGCCTGGAGGTTCTGTCAAGAAATGGATCTGCAACTCGTAGTGCACCCTGAGGCGCTCCTGCGCGAAAAGTCCGACAAGATAACCGATATCGATGGTGATATCGTTCGGCTGGCCGACGCGATGATCGAGAAGATGCACGCGGCGCGCGGCATCGGTCTCGCCGGCGTGCAGATCGGCAGGCTGCAGCGTCTGTTCGTCACCCACGTTGAGGGCGACAGGCCCCGTGTTTTCATCAACCCCTCGATCATCGAGACCTCGGTCGAGCTCAGTGAGTACGACGAAGGGTGCCTGAGCATTCCGGCGATCTATGCCGACGTCACCCGTCCGCAGGCGGTCAGGGTACAGGCGTGGAACGAGCGTGGCCGTCCGTTCAACATGGACGCGGACGGGCTGCTTGCCCGCGTCATCCAGCACGAGCTTGATCACCTCAACGGGGTGCTCTTCATCGACTACCTGTCCGAGGACGCGCGGAACGGGGTCATGGCTTCCTACGATCCGGCCGTCGACCCGGCGCTTGTCTCGCGCAGGTAGCGATGCGCGTTCTGTTCGCCGGAACACCTTCCATCGCGGTTCCTTCGCTCGAGGCGCTCGCTGCGTCCTCTCACGAGGTCGTCGGCGTACTCACGGCGCCCGACAGGCCGAGCGGCAGAGGCAGGGCGCTGCGGCCCTCAGCGGTGAAGAGCCGTGCGAGCGAGCTTGGGCTGCCGATCCTCGCATTCGACCGTCTCGGATCGGCGGCCCGCGCCGAGGTTGAGGCGCTGTCACCAGAGCTTCTCGCGTGTTTCGCCTACGGGAAGATTTTTGGCCCGCGGTTCCTCGCTCTCTTTGCGTCGGGAGCGCTGAACGTCCACCCGTCGCTGCTGCCGCGGCACCGTGGCCCGGCGCCGATTCCCGCCGCGATCCTCGCGGGTGATCGCGAGACCGGCGTGACGGTACAGGCGGTTGCGCGCGAGACCGACGCCGGCGACGTCTACGCGCAGGAGCGTATACCGCTTACCGCCGAGGAGACCTCCGAATCGCTGGCACAGCGCGTTGCGCCGACGGGTGCGCGTATGCTCGTCGAGGTGATCGACGCGATTGCCGCCGGTACCGCGTCGGCTGTTCCACAGGACCACTCTTCGGCCACCCACACGAGCGTCGTACGGAAGGAGGACGGTCGGATCGACTGGACGCTTTCGGCGGTGCAGATCGATCGCATGGTTCGCGCCTACACGCCGTGGCCTCGTGCGCACACGACCCTGCGGGGCGAGCATCTGGCCGTTCTCGCCTCGCAGCCGGTTCCGCACGGGGGCGGTGGACGACCCGGAACCGTCGTTCGTGTAGACACGTCCCACGGTATTCTGGTAGAAACAGGGAACGACCTGTTGGCGCTCCGGAAGCTTCAGTTGCAGTCACGCAAACCTCTCGAGTGGCGTAGCTTTCAGAACGGAGTGCCTGACCTGGTTGGGCTCGTGCTCGGAGGACCTTGATTGCGAGAGACGATGTGGGACCGAATGCGGACCGTCGTACCGTCGCGGTACGACGATCCGGACGTACGCCTGTTCAAGACGCTGATATTCGCGCTCGTGGGTGCAGTTTTCCTGATGATCATTGCCGGACTGTCGACATTTCTCTTCAGCCTGCAAGGCGCGGAGGAGACGATGGTGCCGGATGTCCGCGACGTCGCGCTTCTCGAGGCGATGCTGTCGCTTCAGGAACGCCGGCTGGTTGCGAACGTGGAGGTGCGGTACTCCGCGGACCCGGCCCTTGCCGGCAGGGTGATCGGTCAGACGCCTCCGGCCGGCACGCTTGTACGCGCCGGCAAACGCGTCGCGCTGATCGTGAGTCGGGGGGCTCGCGTCGACCGGGTCGGCACCTACGTCGGGCGTTCGATCACCGAGGTGCGGGCCGAACTCCGGGCGCTCTTCGCCGCCGGTGACCAGACGATTCTCCTCAGCGAGCCTCAGTACGTCTTCAGCGACCAGGAACCCGGTACCGTCATCGCGCAGAGCCCGACCCCGGGAACCGAGATCACGACGATCACCGAAGTGGCGCTCGTCGTCAGCCGGGGTCCCGACGTCGACCGGATCGAGCTCGCCTCGTTCATCGGACTGCCCTATGAGACGGCGATTCATCGGCTCTCTCAGAACAGCATACCCTTCCGGTTCGAGGTGCGCGAGGCGGAGCCCGACGAGCGATCCGGGCTCGTCGTCGACCAGGACCCGGACCCGCAGTCTGAGGTCGAGGTGGGGAGTTTTGTCACGCTGACGATGACTCGTCCTTCTCAGGTGCCGGACGATGAGGTCTTTGGCACGATTCAGCGGTCGTTACCGAACTATCCGGTCGAGGTGGAGCTCACGCTGGAGGCACAGTCACCGGCAGGCGACCGTGAGGTGATCTTCAGCATGCTTCACCCGGGGATCGAGCTGTCGGTGCCCTACCAGGTGAGAGAGAACTCCTCGCTCATCCTCTACCGGTCGGGACAGGAGATCTTCCGCACGATTGCGCGCCGCCCGATCGAGGACTCGGTAGTCGAAGACGAGGCACCGGAAGACGAGGCGCCGGACGACGAGGCGCCGCACGACGAGGCGCCGGACGACGAGGCGCCGGACGACGAGGCGCCGTAGGGCCTTGTCTCGGGGGATCAGCGCGATTGCCTGCCGCGGTCAGCCCGCCCGGCGCCCTTCTGCGAGACGGTCCCATCTCACCTGCGCCGACCCGTTTCCGATGAGGCGGGTCGCGTAGTGTTCCAGCCACCTATTTGACCACCCGAACAGCGTCGTATCGCGGATGATCTGTTTGACGGACGGCCGTCCTATTTTTACCTCTGCGCTCAGAACCGCCGGATTGTCCCGGCTCACGGCGAGCGTCTTCGCGGCGAACAGGAGAGGCCACATGCAGGCGAGCCTGACGCGGTGCAATCGGCGGGGGATGAGGTGGACGTAGGCGAGTCCTGACTGCAGGTGGTGTTCCGCCTTCGAGATGAGATCCGCCACGACCTGCATGGCACGTCCCCGTTCGGAGGCGCGGAAGAGGTCTTCGCGGGAAATACCGTTTGCGGTGCAGAAGGTTCGGGGAACAAAGATCCAGCCCCGCTCGTAGTCCTTCCGGAGCCCGCGCAGCACGTTGACCGTCTGCAGAGCCAGACCGAACTCGCGCGCGAGCGGCATCAGGCGGTCGCGCCTGCGCTCGATCGCGTCAAAGTGGAGGGCGAACAGGTCCGTGACGAGGTAACCAACGATTCCGGCGACGTGATGCATGTAGTCGTCGAGCTCGCATTCGGTCTCCACGCGCGGTCCTCTCGCCTGCCACCGTGCCATCCCGCACGTGGTCGTACTCACGTGCGCGGTGATGGTCCGCATCACCGGAAGCGGGAAGCGCGCCAGCGCGTCGAGCAGGGTAGCGCTCTCGCGGGCAACGAGCGCCTCCGGGTCGTTCTCCCGGTACGGAACGCCGGCGAGCACCGAGAGAAAACGGTCGACCATCTCGGGGTGCCCGAGCGTTTCGTTCCACAGCTCGAGGAGTGGCACCTTTGCCGCCGGGGAGATCTCTTCGTGGTCCTCGAGGTAGTCCGAGACGCGTAGCAGGAGGTAGGCGACCGCGAGCTGCTCACGCAGACCGGAGGGCAGCCCTTCGATCGAAACCGCGAATGTGCGTGAAGCTGCCCGCAGCAGGGTAAGAACCCGGTCGGGGCGAGCGATATTTCCGTCCATAATGCTCGGCAATTCTACCACGGAGATCGCCCTGGGCCAAGGGACCAGCGGGCAGAGCGCAGGCCCGCCGGTTACCTCATGGCGGAATCAGAGACCGGCAGCGTCAAGAGCTTTGCGAACTCCCTCGATGACGCCGCGACTCGTACCGGTTGCCCCGCTGACGGTGTCAACGTCGGTACTCTGGGCCTCCAGGATACGATCGATCGTCTCCTCAATGGCGTTGTCCGCGAGTCCCCGCGTATCGTCGTGTTCGGTCACGACGATCGAGACGATCTGACCGTCGGTGATGCCGACTTCGACCGTGATGTCGTCATAGTACCCCTCGCCGGTGCCGGCATACGTCGCATCGGGCTCGACGGCCGGCGCGGCCGGTGCCGGAAGCGCCAGCAGTATGATGACGAATCCCACAACCAGTACACCACCCAATGCCACGAGCGGT
Source organism: Spirochaetales bacterium (assembly GCA_007130265.1). Classification (GTDB taxonomy): domain Bacteria; phylum Spirochaetota; class Spirochaetia; order DSM-27196; family SLST01; genus SLST01. The sequence goes on along the minus strand of SLST01000025.1, from coordinate 3,661 downwards.
TTCAAGAGATCAGAATCCACAGGTTCCTCCGTTAGAATAGTATCCCCGAACAGCGGCCCGAGGTCAAATCCGGTCTGATGCGGTGTCCGATTCCTTCCGAAGGCGGTATGCTGGGACCATGGGGTTCGTCGAGGGAAGAGTGGTCCTTATCACCGGCGCGAGCAGCGGGATTGGTCTCGAGACGAGTCGGGAGCTCGCGCGGCGGGGCGCTCAGGTGGTTATGGCGGCGCGTAACCGCGAGCGAGGCGAGCAGGCGCTCGAGGATGTGCGCAGAGCAGCGGCCACCGCCGGCTCTCCAGCTCCGGATCTGCTCCTCGCCGACCTGACTGACCCGGACGCCATCGCGTTTCTGATAGAACGGGTACGGTCACGGTATCGCCGGCTTCACGTACTCATCAACAATGCAGGGGGGTTCGTCGCGCGGCGAGCGGTCACCGCCGAAGGCTTTGAGTATACCTATGCGCTCAACGTCGTTGCGCCCATACGTCTGACTCTCGGTGTCCTCGGCCGGCTGAGAAAGAGTCGGCCCGCGAGGATCATCAACGTCGCGTCGCAGGCCCACGCCGCCGGCGCGCTCGATCTCGACGACCTGCAGATGGAGCGAGGGAGGTACCGAGGGTTCGTCCAGTACGCACGCTCGAAGACAGCCCTCATCCTGTGGACACGGGCGCTCGCCTGCGAGCTGCGGAAGAGCGGTGTCACGGTGAATGCGGTTCATCCGGGCTGGATCAAGACCGCGATGGGGGCGTCGAACCCACCCACCGCTACCGCGGCGGTGTTCCGATTCGCGACCGCCATCTTGGCACGTCCCCAGATCGTGGGAGCGCGCGGTCCGGTCTACCTCGCTGACGACGAGCAGCTCCAACAGACCACCGGTGAGTACTACTTCGTGACCCACCAACGCGCGCCTGCGGCTCACGCGCGCGACTCCGAGATCGCCGGTCGTATGCTCGAGCTCGGGCGCTCGTACGATGTATCTGCGACAAGGCAAAGGGAGAGAAAGTGAAGGATCCTCTTGCCACAGTCGGGTTTCCCTGGTAGGATCAGCAGTATGGAACTGTGCAACATCACCGCTCGAAAGACGGGAAGGAATCAGCTGACGGGAGAGGTGTGTCTGCGCAGGTGAGTTGAGTCGTATCAACCGAGCCGCAGGCCCCTCGAGGGAATGCGGCTCTTTTTTTTGTGGCTCGGGTGCAGGGCACCCGAATCGCGGTGAGAGGGCCGGCGGATGAGAATCCGCGCGGTCCTTTTTTTGTCCTGGGAGGATCCCATGTTTACGGGTGTTATCATCGTCGTGCCGGCCGACGGCGTCAGACGACCGACGGTGAAGCGACGGCGCGATGACCAGAAGACCGACGACCGGACGACCTACGAGCACCGGTGGAACCAATGTGACGCAGCGTCGTGCGAAGAGACGCAGACGGAGGAAGAGTCAGATGAGCATCATCGTTGAGGCGAACGGCGTCACCAAACGGTTCGGCGCTGCCACTGTGCTCGAGAATGTCTCGGTGCGGGTCGACGCGGGTGAGAGGATCGGGCTGATTGGGGTCAACGGATCAGGGAAGACCACGCTCGCGCGGATTCTGGCCGGTCTCGACCCGGAGTACGAAGGGCGCTGCCACCGTTCACCGGGCACCGCTGTCGCGTACGTGCCCCAGTATCTCGACGCGGCGCCCGAGACCACCTGCCTTGATTACATGACCCGGGAGCTCGAACCGCTGCGGTTGGAGCTGCGGCGGTGCGAGGAGCAACTCGCCGCAGTCAGTGCCGCCGACCCCCGCGCTGTGGAGCGTGCGCTCGCGGAGTACCAGCGCGCTCGTGACGCCTTTGAAGCCGCCGGCGGGGACGAGGCTTCCGGTTCCGCGGAGGCTGCCCTCGATGCAGTCGGTCTGCCCGGCAGGGCCGGATCGCCGGTCGGGGTGCTCTCCGGTGGCGAGCAGAACGTGCTCTGTCTCGCGAAGGCAGTAGCCCGGCGGCCTGACCTTCTGATCCTCGACGAGCCGGGAAACCATCTCGACTTCGACGGGCTCGAATGGCTCGAGCGTTTCATCGTCGGTTTCCCCGGCGCAGTGCTCATCATCTCGCACAACCGGTACCTGCTCGACCGCACGACGAGCGCCACGGCCGAAGTTGCCGACCGTGCCGTGATGCGGTACGAGGGGAACTACTCGGCATATCGACTCGCGAAACTGCGGGCCGCGACTGCGCAGCAGGCCGACTACGCGGCCGATGCGAAGAAGCTCGCGCGCCTCGAGGCGCTGGTCGCGAAGTTCGCGCAAATCGCGCGCGAACACGCCGACCCCGCGTGGGGACGCCGTCTGCGCGCCCGACGGACGCAGCTCGAGCATGCCCGCAAGGCCGCCGTCGACCGCCCGGTGCTCACGGCCCGATCGATGGACGTCACTCTTGGACCCGGGCAGTCGCGCGCGGAGATAGCCGTGGAGCTGCGCGGGTACTCGAGAGCGTTCGGCGACCTGGTTCTGTTCGATCGCGCCGACGCGCTGGTCAGGTGCGGCGAGCGCGTGGCGGTCGTGGGACCGAACGGAAGCGGCAAGACGACGCTCCTGCGCGACATCGTCGAACGGGGCTCGTGGGATGATCCGCACGTCCGGGTCGGTCCGAGTATGCAGGTCGGCTACTGCTCTCAGCACCAGGACATCTTCCGGCCGGAAGCGACGATACTCGAGGAGATGCTCCGGTTCGGCGTGAAGAACGCAGCAGACGCGATCCGCCTGCTCGGCCGGTATCTCTTCACGTATGAGGACCTGTCCGCGCGCATCGGCACTCTCTCAGGGGGCGAGCGGAACCGGCTGCAGTTCGCGGCGTGCGAGCTCGCGGGAGCCAACATCCTCGTGCTTGACGAGCCGACGAATCACATGGACATTGCCTCCCGGGAGGCGATTGAGGACGCGCTCGAAGAGTTTGCCGGTACGGTGATCCTCGTGTCGCACGACCGGTACCTGATCGACGCGGTTGCTTCGCGAGTGCTCGAGATCGTCGACCGCTCGCTTGCAGGCTACAACGGGAGCTACACCGAGTACCGGGCGATGCGACGGTCGAGCCCGGCGCGCGCACACACCCGACGGCGGGAGCGGTCGACCGGCGGCGACCGCGGAACGCGCGGCGTCCGGGCCGGCGGGGCATCGGGCGCGAACGGCTCGCGGCTGCAGGATATCGAACGACGCATCTCCCGCCTCGAGGGGGAGAAGGTTGCGCTCGAGCGCAGGATCACCGAGGCGTTCGAACGCAGTGACCATCGTGGCGGCCGGAAGCTCGCGAACGAGCTCGAGCAACGCGCGCGCGAGCTCGATGCTGCGTGGGAGACATGGGCGCAGCTAGCCGAGGAGGAGTGAGATGAAACGGATCACAATCGAGGCGCCGGTGTACACGGCGGAGGCCGCGCTCGCCGCGGCGGACGCCGGGGTGGACCGGCTCGAGCTGTGCGCCGACTTTGGCGAAGGAGGCGTCACGCCGAGCGCGGGTATGGTCGAGTTTCTCAGGGAGGCGCTCACCATGCCCCTGCAGGTCATGATACGGCCACGCGGCGGGGATTTCGTGTACGAGCCCGAAGAGCTCGAGATCATGCGGCGAGACATCGTGCTGCTGCGCTCGCTGGGGGTCGACGGTTTCGTGTTCGGCGTTCTGGAACCCGGGGCACGCG
>SLST01000373.1 GCA_007130265.1 Spirochaetales bacterium | reverse complement strand
CTGCACCGGCGTCTGCAGTGACATCTGCCGCGGATTCGCAGCCCATGGCGTCACCCGAAGAGACCCGCGAGGAAGCTCAGAAGGTTGTACTCCTGGAAGACACTTACGGCGATGAGCGAAACGACCGCCATGATCTTGATCAGAATGTCGAGCGAAGGACCCACGGTATCCTTCAGCGGATCGCCCACGGTGTCACCGACGACACCGGCCGAATGCGCCTCCGAACCCTTTCCTCCGTGGTGCCCGTGCTCGATGTATTTCTTCCCGTTGTCCCACGCTCCACCGGCGTTGGCGGTGAAGAGCGCGAGCATGACCGCGGACAGCGTCGTACCGATCAGCAGGCCGCCGACGAAATCCGGACCGAGGAGAAACCCGGTCAGAAGCGGCGTGAGGACCGCGATGAGCGCAGGGCCCTTCATCTCCGAGAGGGCTCCGGCCGAGGATATCTCGATACAGAGGCGGTAATCAGGCTTGGAGTCTCCGGTCAGTATCCCGGGATCGGCCTGGAACTGGCGGCGGACCTCGTCTACCATCTTGCGCGCGGCATTCGCCACCGCCTCGACGAGGATGCCCGAAAAGAGGTACGGAAGCGCGGCGCCGATGAGCCCCCCGGCAAGCGTCATCGGGTTGATCATGTCGAGCAGGAGCACGTACGCCCCCTGCACGTTCTCCGGTCCCGCCTGCGAGTAGAGGTACGAGGCAAAGAGTGAAAGCGCGGCGAGCGCCGCCGACCCGATCGCGAACCCCTTGCCGATCGCGGCGGTGGTGTTCCCCACCGAGTCGAGCTCGTCGGTGATCTCGCGAACGTGGGGGTCGAGCTTCGACATCTCGCTGATCCCGCCGGCATTGTCGGCGATCGGGCCGTAGGTATCGACGGATACGGTCGCCACCACGAAGCTCAGCATACCGATCGCCGCCATCGCCACGCCGTAGAGACCGGCGATTGCATTCGCACCGATGACCGCAATGGCCAGCATCAGAATCGGGAAGAACACCGACTTCATGCCGACGGCAAGCCCCTGCGTGATCGTCAGCGCGGTCCCCTGGCGGCTGGCAGCGGCGATCTTCTGGGTGGGCTGGTAGTCGTAGCTCGTGAAGTACTCGGCGATCTGCCCGATCACGATACCGCTGACGATACCGAGGATCGCGGCGAACCACGGCGACAGCGTCCCAAGGTTGAAGCCAAGAATGGGGGTAAACACCTCATCGCGGAAGAGCACCCATGTCAGAACACCCGTTCCAATGAGCGTCAGAATCGCACTCAGCCAGGTTGAGATGTTGAGCTCCCGATGCGGGCGATCCGACACCTTCTTGAGCAGCAGCACGAGGATGCCGACCATGCACGCGACCACGCCGATCGATGCGAACATGATGGGGTACGAGATCAGTTTTCCTATCAGACTCTCGCTCATCGGCTCAGGCGCCTGTGTCGTGGTGTAGTACATGTACGCCGCGAGCACGACGCTCGAGATGAGCGATCCGACGTAGCTTTCCAGCAGGTCCGCCCCGAGCCCGGCGACGTCGCCCACATTGTCGCCCACGTTGTCCGCGATCGTTGCCGGGTTCCGCGGATCATCCTCGGGTATGTGGGCCTCCGTCTTGCCAACGAGATCCGCGCCCATGTCGGCGGCCTTTGTGTAGATACCGCCGCCGACGCGGTCGAACATGGCGATGATCGAACAGCCGAGGGCGTAGCCGGAGACGGTCATCGTGAACGGGATGAAGTTGATCCCGATCCAGTTGATCTCGATCACGAGCCCCTCGACGCTCGTCTGACCGAAGAGCACGCCAAAGACCACGTAGATCAACCCGAGCCCGAGCAGCGCGAATCCGCCGACGGAGAGCCCCATGACGCTCCCTCCGCGGAACGCCACCTGCAGCGTCTCGCCGAGACTCCCGGTCTCTCGCGCACGGTTCGACACACGCACGTTCGAGAGCGTGGCGATCTTCATCCCGACCCATCCAGCCGAGGCGCTCATGAAGGCGCCGAGGATGAACGCAACGCCGGTGTACCACGACACGACCACTCCGAGCAGGACGGCGATGATGCTCGCGATCCCGAGGATGACCTTGTACTCGTGAGTGATAAAGGCATCCGCACCATCCTGGATCGCGGCGGCGATCTCCTGCATGAGCGGCGTGCCGGTGTCGAGGCGCTTGACACCGTAAAAGTTGACGGCGGCAAACGCGAGTGCGCCGACAACAGCGACTACTACAAATCCTATCATAGCGAACTTCCCTTTCTATGGTTTTCTTGGCGGCGATTCGCCTTCGCGACGCATTCTACCATACATTGTTCTCACGCATCAATTCATGGGGAATCACTGTGCAGGACGCGATAGGATACGACTGGGATTCGTTCATGCCGCGGGAGCGCGCGGTCATCACCTTCCTCCGCCGGGACGGCGAAGTGCTCCTGATTCACAAGAAGCGCGGGCTGGGGGCAGGGAAGATCAACGGTCCCGGAGGACGGATCGAAGAGGGAGAGACCGCCGTACAGGCCGCGGTTCGCGAGACGCGCGAAGAGGTGGGCATGGAGACGCAGCGTCCCGTCGAGCACGCGACGCTGCACTTCGCCTTTCGCGACGGCTATTCGTTGACCGTATACGTCTTCGTCTCCGAGCGGTTTGCCGGTGCTCCGCAGGAGACCGACGAGGCAATCCCCTTCTGGGCCCCGCTCAACGCGATACCGTACGGACGGATGTGGGCCGACGACGAGCACTGGCTTCCAGTGGTCCTTGCCGGTAAGTACGTGGAGGGACGATTCGTCTTTGACGGCGACGCGATGGTCTACTCAGACGTGACCGTCCGTGAGCGGTAGGCCCGGGACGCCGACTGCGCCCCCGGGGTTCGACTGCTTGACGCGGTACATCGCGGCATCAGCTGCGTTGAGCAGCGCCTCGTAGTCTTCACCGTGCTCGGGGTAGAGGCTGACGCCGATACTCGCATCGATCCTGCAGACCTGTCCTCCCACATCGATCGGTTCGCGTATCGCCATGAGCACCTTATCTCCGATCGCCTTTGCGTCTTCGGCACATCCCACCTCGTGCACCACGAGGACGAACTCATCGCCTCCGATTCGTGAAACGGTATCGGACTCGCGCACCGTTGCGCGTAGGCGCTCGGCGATGCTTATGAGCACCCGATCACCGGCCTCGTGTCCAAACGTATCGTTGATCGGCTTGAAGTTGTTGAGGTCTATGTAGAGCAGTCCGAAGACCGCAGACCGTCGGCGGGCGAGCGCGAGATGCTCACGGACGAGCTCCGCGAAGAGGCGGCGGTTGGGCAGCTCGGTCAGCGTGTCGTGATTCGCCATGTGCGCAATCTGCTCATAGGCGAGCTGCAGCTGCCGCTTCTCCTGCTCGAGCGCCTGATTCAGTCGTTCAATTGTCTGCAGCTTGCTCGCGTTCTCGAGGGCGATGGCGATGTAGGGCGAGAGCAGACGCAGAATATCCATCTTCTCACCGTCGTACTGGTGCCTCCGGCCGCTCTGCAGCGTCAGTACGCCTATGATCCGCTCCTCGAACTCAAGCGGAAGGAATACCATCGACCGGCAACGCTTCGCCGTGACCGGTTTTCGTTCAGTCACGTACCGATGATCGTACCTGTCGGCGTCGTTCAGGCAGATCTCCTGTCTGTTGCGGACCACCCACCCGGCAAAGCTTTGGGTGCTCGAGACGGGAACGGTGAACGGCGTGATGCGTTGACCGTCCTCGATGAGAAGCGCAAAATCGAGGATACCGTCTTCCTCGCGAAGGAAGGCGATCCCGAAGACGTCCACGCTCATCAGGTCGCTCAGGCGGTCGTGCAGCCGCTGCGTTATCTCGTCAAGGTCGAGCGTCGACGTCAACTCCGAGCCAATACGGTGCATCAGCTGCAGCTTGGCATTCGACGCTTCGAGCGCCTCCGACTTCTCGCGAAGGTCGACGTTTCGAAGGCTGATGATCCTCGCCTCCATCCGCGCCTGGTCGGTCTCGTGCCTGGCCTGGAGCGTCCGGACCCGACGGGCGGTTTCCTGCCCGCTGCGGTCACGCTGGACCGTCAGGCCCCACCGCATGACTTCCAGCGCCCTCGCGACGTCGCCGGCCTTCTCGAGCCGATCGGCAAGCGTCCGGATTCGGTCACTCGACGTCATGGGGCCGTCGGATGAAGTTGCGAGATCGATCGCGTGACGCAGGTGCTCTTCAGCCTCATCCAGCCGTCCCGCCTCGATCAGTATCTCAGCAAGGCTCTCGGTCGCCGCGATCACACCAGCCGGATAGTCGATCTCCTCGAAGCGGGAAATGCCCTCCAGGTGGAGCCGCTCACCGGTCCGCTCTTTGTCCGATCGTCCGTGGCGAAGGAACTCGAGCCGCCCGAGCTGGGTCAGCGCTTCCGCCTCGGCGACCATATCGCCGGCGGCAGCCGCGAGATCGACGGCGTCGCTGAGGGCGTCATCGGCGGCGTCGAACTCGCCGTTCTCAAGAAAGATGCGACCAAGGTTCATCCGTATAACGGCCAGGATCCCTTCGTCGCTGAGCTCGGAGGCGAGGTCGAGAGCCTTTGTATAGCACTGCGAAGCCGAGGAGAAGTCGCCTCGTTCGAAGTGAAGCTCGCCCAGATTGTTCAGCGCCGCAATCCGGCGTCTGACACTGCCGGACTGCTCGGCCATTCCGAGCGTCTGTTGCCAGATCCGCTGCGCCTGATCGTACTCGCCGACACGAAACGAGAGCACTCCCAGCGCATTCAGCGTCTTGGCCGTACCATCGAGATCGTCCAACGAGCGAAACTGCTCTTCGGCTACGGCGAGGTGACTCACCGCCTCCTCGTATTGTCCCAGGTTGATGAGAGCCCACCCGGCGTTCAGGTGAGCGCCGGCCGCACCCGTCTCCTCCCCGTCGGCGTGCTCAAGAGCATCTTCGGCGAGCCGTAGCGCCAGGCCTGGATTGCGCTGAGAGACCTCCCAGGACTGGGCGTTGAGCGTATGTACTCGCTCGCCGTCCGTGGACGACCGCTTACCTGCAGACAGAGCGTCCTCCCAGTCTTAGTATAGACGCCCAGACCCACCGAGAAAAGCGCCCTGTTCACTGGGCGATTCCCGGTGTATACCGTACAATTCCGGTGACACCCGAGTCCTCCGCAGGTGTTCAACAGGCATGAGGACCGGCACCAGGATGGAGCAGTGGCAATCGACGTCGAAGCCTACTACCGCAGGTATGCGCCCATGGTTCTCCGGCGTTGCAGATTCATGCTGCGGGACGAGGAGGCGGCCCTCGACGCGATGCAGGACGTCTTCGTCGAGCTTCTGCGAAGGGAGAACGACCTGGTCCACAACGCGCCGTCGAGCCTGCTCTACACGATCGCGACGCATGTCTGCCTCAACCGCCTCCGAACCAAGAAACGCCGGCCTGAGACTCACGACGATGAAATCCTGCTTTCCATCGCCGGCGATGAGAGTCCGGAGGATCGAACGCTCTCGGGCCACTTTCTGGACCGACTCTTCAGGCACGAGCCCGAGAGCACGAAGACCATCGCGGTCCTCCACTACGTGGACGGACTCACCCTTGAGGAGACGGCTGCGCAGGTCGGTCTCTCGCTCAGCGGCGTACGAAAGCGGCTGCGCCGGCTGCGGGCACGTGGCCTCGAGCTCAAGGATTTGTGAGGCGTAGATGAGTACGGAACGAGTCCCTGATCTACTGATCGAACAATACGTGCTCGGAGAGCTTTCCGCCGAAGCAGCCGCGCGCGTGGAGCATTCGGCGGGCTTCGAAGAGCGGGTCAACAGGATACGTCAGGAGAACGCGTCGTTCGCGAAGCGGTACCCGGCCGGTGTCTATGCGGCGCGCATTCGCAACCAGTACGAGGCCGAACAGCGGACGCGACCGCGCACCCATCGACGGACGCGCGTGCTCCGGATCCTGGCGCTCGCGCTGCCGGGAGCAGCTGCGATGCTCGTGGTCGGGTTCCTCCTCTTCGGAGGGATCGACGTCGGGATCGTGTCTCCGTCTGATCCTCAGGCAGAGATCACCAGACTCAAGGGAGCAGAGCCGAGCTTCGCACTCTACCGTGCAGACCCCGCGGCTAACGGCGGCTTCCAGCCGCTGCGTGACGGCGAAGCCGCCAAGGCCGGCGATATCGTGCAGCTCGCCTACCAGGCCGCTGACGCGCCCTACGGCGCGATCGTCAGCATCGACGGAGGCGGCAGCGCAACTCTGCACTATCCGCAGGATCCGGCATCTTCGCCTGCCCTGACCCGCGGGGGAGAACGGCCGCTGCCCCACGCGTACCGGCTCGACGATGCCCCACGGTTCGAGACATTCTACTTCATCACGTCCGATAGCCGTTTCGACGTTTCGGTACTTCTCGCCGACCTGCGGAGCCAGGCGGCGGGGATCGCCCGTGATCCCCGCCGGAGCCTCGAACTCCCGCCACCGTTCGAGACCCGGACGATCACCATCCGGAAGGAGGAGTAGATGCGCCGGTCCACGACACGCGTGTTGAACACGACTCTACTCCTGCTGGGCATGCTCATCGCCGGCGCCGTGTCGGCTCAGGAGACGCCGGTGCGCCGGTACGGTCTGTTTGTCGGCGCGAACGACGGCGGCCAAGGACGGGTGACGCTTCGGTGGGCGGTCTCCGACGCACGCCGACTCGCCGAGGTCATGACCGAAATGGGCGGCATCCGTGCCCAGGACAGCTACGTGCTGACCGACCCGGGCGCGCGCGACCTGGAGCTCCAGTTCAAGCACCTCGCACAGCGCCTCGCCGCGGATGAACACCGGCTGCGCAGAGCCGAAATCGTCTTCTACTACTCAGGCCACTCCGACGAGTACGGGCTGATGCTCGGTGAAGACCATCTCTCATACGCTGAGCTGCGGAGGCTGATAGACCAGGTTGCCGCGGACGTCAGCATCGCGATCCTCGACTCCTGCGCATCCGGCGCCTTCACCCGCCTCAAGGGAGGAGCCTTCACCCAGCCCTTCCTCATCGACGAAGGGACGACTGTGACCGGACACGCCTTCCTCGCCTCGAGCAGCGCCGACGAAGCGAGTCAGGAATCGGACTCGCTCGGTTCGAGCTTCTTCACCCACTATCTCGTCAGCGGGCTGCGAGGCGCCGCCGATACGAGCGGCGACGGAAGGGTCACGCTCGACGAGATTTACCACTACGCCCGTCAGGAGACGCTGCAGCGGACGCTCGGTACCTTTGCCGGCCCGCAGCACGCGAGCTTCGACTTTCAGCTCACCGGGTCCGGAAGTCTGGTGCTCACCGACCTCTCAGATGTCACCTCGGCAATCGTGCTTGACCGGTCGATGTCCGGCCGGTTGTTCGTGACCCGTGAGCTCGGAGGTCTCGTCGCAGAGGTGCGAAAGGACGAGGGACGGGAGCTGCAGATCGCCCTGCCGAACGGCGCCTACATCCTGACGCTCCAGGGCGAAGATCGCAACTACCGGCATCGCGTGAGCCTCGGTTCTGACTCCTTCGTTCGGGTCGGCGCGCGCGATTTTCGCGTCACTTTGCTCGACCGCACCCGACTGCGCGGTTCAGAACCGCCGCCGGTTCCGCTCAGTGTGACCGTCATACCGGGAGTTGATCTCGTCGGCGGCGACCCCTACCAGACGACCCTGTCGATCGGCTTGCTCGTCGGCCGTGCGTACCGCGTACGCGGCGGGCAGCTCAGCAGCGTCGTCAGCGTCGCTCACGAGAACCTCTCGGGCGTCCAGCTCTCCGGAGTAGGCAACTCGGTGGGCGGCAACCTCAACGGGTTGCAGGGAGCCGGCGTGTTCAATGTCGTAGGTGGTGACTCGCGGAGCTTCCAGAGCGCCGGCGTCTTCAACCGCGTCGAGGGTCGTGGTGCCTTCGTGCAGAGCGCAGGAGTCTTCAACGTCTCGGCCGCCGACTTCGGCGGCGTTCAGGCCGCCGGCGTCTTCAACGTCACCCAGGGTACGCTCAACGGTGTCCAGACCGCCGGCGTCTTCAACCGCGCAGGCGCAACCAACGGGGCCCAGATCGCCCTCGTGAACGTCGGCGGAGACGTGAACGGAGCCCAGATTGGTCTGGTCAACGTCGGCAATCGCGTGATCGGAACGCAGATTGGACTCGTGAACGTCTCCCGGGAGATGTACGGCGTTCCGATTGGACTGGCAAGCGTCGTGGAGGAAGGCATTCACAACGTGAGCTTCTGGTGGGAAGGCGACGAACGCACCTGGATCGGCCTGCAGAATGGGAGCAACAACTTCTACTCACTCGTCTACGCCGGCATTGAGCGAGGCGGGCGCTGGCGCGACCTCGAGGGGTTCGGAGCCGGCGTCGGGGTCGGTCTCCGGATCACACGACGCCCCTTCTACGTAGACGTCGATGCCGGGTGGAAACGCATCACCGACGGCGCCGACGCTCAGGAACGGTTCACAGCGCTCTTCGATGCCAACCGGGGAGCAACCTTCCCCTCGGGGCGCATCATGGCCGGCATCGCGATCGGCGACGGGTTCGGGTGGTACATGGGCGGGAGTTTTGACGTCACCGGGCCCTTCTCGTTCGACGCGGTCGGCTACTTCGACGGTCGGGAGCACGCGATTCCACTGTCCGGAGACACGAAGCTCTACCCGAGGTTCTTCACCGGTCTGCGGTTCTAGGTCACTCGGCTAGAACTCCTGGTAGGCGCGGATCGTCTGCAGCTGCCGAAGCTTGCGGATCGCCTTCTCCTGGAGCTGCCGCACGCGCTCGCGGGTAATGCCGAGTCTCTCACCGGTTTCCTCGAGTGTGTAGGGCCCTTCCGACCCGATGCCGAAGCGCAGCTTGATGATGTGCTTCTCGCGCGCCGTCAGCACGGAGAGCGCGTCCCGGATGTGCTCGCGCACGCCGTCCCGGTACGCGCTCTCGACGGGAGCAAGCGACGCGTCGTCTTCGATCAGATCCGAAAGCCTCGTGGAGTTCTCGTCGTCGACCGTGACGTCAAGGCTCGCCGCATCCTGTGCAAAACGGCTGACCTCCTCGACGCGCTCAGGATCACACCCGAGACGCTCGGCGATCTCCTGGGCCCGGGGCGTACGCCCGAGTTCGTCGGTCAGCTGCCGGCTCACCGAGAAGCAGCGCCGTATGTGAGTCAGCATATGCACGGGGATTCGGATCACTCGTCCCTTGTCGGCGAGCGCCTTGACGATTGCCTGACGAATCCACCACGTCCCGTAGGTGCTGAAACGGCACCCCTTGCGGTGGTTGAACCGGTCGACCGCCTCGATCAGTCCAATATTGCCTTCGTCTATCAAGTCGAGCAGCCCCAACCCCTGGTGCTGGTACCGTTTCGCGATCGAAACGACGAGGCGAAGGTTCGCCTGTACCATGGCGTGCTTCGCGTCGTGGCACTCGGCCTTCAACGCGGCAAGCTCGGTGGCTGCCTTCCCGTGAGCGTTCGACGATTCGATCTCCGAGATCCGCGCTTTGAGTTGCGATATCCGCATTGCGAGCGACTGTTCCTCTTTCGCACTGAGCAAAGAGTAATCTGAGATCTGCTGAAGGTAGAACGAGAGCGGATCGGTACCCTCATACGCCGTCGACGAACGTAGAACGTCGGCTCGGGGAGTAGCATCGATCTTCGTCGCCTCGCTCATAGTCCCTCTTCCTGTCTACGCCCGTACTTCGAGGCTGTCAACCCCGCGGTGCGGTCTCCGGGTCCACGTATCGGTTGTTCCGCCAGACGGTGAACAGTACCATGGGGGACTCAAACGCCGGAGAGAAACCGACGGTTCCGAGCGTGGTTCCCCCGTCAACGCGGTCACCTCTTCCAACGAGTACTCGATCGGCTCCTGCGTACCCGTACAGATATCCGTTCTCACCTCGAATCAGGACCAGCTTTCCAAAGCTGCTGAACGGTCCGACGTACTCCACTACGCCCCGCGTTACTGAACGGAACTCGTCGCCGACGCTACCCCGCATGACGACTCCGGGGAACTTCCCGTCCCACACCGTGCGGGCCCCCGGGTGAGGCCAGTCGGGCACTCGTTCCAACTGCGCAGGGCGGGTGGGAACGGGGATCACCTCGCTCCGCGGCGGCTCGACGCTCTCACCGGCCGCATCGCGCCCGGTCGTTCGCGTCGGGCCGGGGTCGGTGGCCGCGTCGGATCCCGGCACGATCAGAACGTCGCCGGGACGAACGACATCGTCGCGTCCGAGTCCGTTGATCGCGAGGAGCTCGAGCCAGTCAACACCGAGCTTCCGGGCGATAGCAAAGATGTACTCCCCGCTTTTCACGACGTAGGTTCCCGGAATTCTGATTCGGGTACCCACCGAAAGCCGTGTGGGGTCGGCGATCTCATTGTGCCGCAGCAGCTGGTCCACCGATACGCTATAGCGCCGGGCGAGCGTATAGAGCGTCTCGCCCTGACGCAGCGTGTGGACCTGCTCTTCCGCCGGCAGCGTCACGGCGAGAAGGAGAAGCGGTAAGACGGTCAGGATG
>SLST01000533.1 GCA_007130265.1 Spirochaetales bacterium | reverse complement strand
CCGTGCGGATCGATCTCCACGCCACCTTCACGGTTGGGGACCGGGTCTGCGCGGAGGCCGTCCAGCAAGGCGTCTTCGCCTCAATCAAGACCGGCCGGCCGGTGCGGATCCCGCCTGAGATCCTCACCGTCTACCGCGCGCAGCAGATGATGCTTGGAGGATGAGGATCGACCATCAGCGTACCGACGCCGTACCGTCGCCGGGCCGGCGGCCCGAAGCCTGCGACCAGTCCGCGACAGGGGACGCTAACCGTCGCGGCGGCTCCGCGGGCGCGCCCGCCGGAGAGGCTCCCGGCCGCCACTTCTACGAGCGCGACGCGATCACGGTCGCGCGTGAGCTCGTCGGCTGCCGACTCTTCCGGGTCCTGCCGGACGGATCGTGGGCCGGCGGCACGATCGTCGAGACCGAGGCGTACCGTGAGGACGACCCCGCGTCGCACTCCTTCCGGGGCCCGAGTCCGCGGGCGCGGGTCATGTTTGGCCCTTCGGGGACCGTCTACGTCTACCTCATCTACGGGGTGCACGAATGCTGCAACATCGTGTGCGAGCCCGAGGGCGCAGGGGCTGCCGTGCTGATCCGTGCGATCGAACCGACCTCCGGCCTCGCATGGATGCGAGACAACCGGTACCGCGAGGCGCGCGAAGCGTGCGGGGTGAAGGGGGTGCACGGGCTCGCGTCCGGGCCCGGGAAGCTCTGTGCGGCGCTCCGGATCAGCCGTGCCGAGCACAACGGTCGGCCGATCCAGCCGCCTGCGGCCGCGGGCCCGGGGGACATCGTCGTCCTCGCGCGAACGAGCGAATGGATCGAGAGGTACGGGGATGGAGCGGTGGGCTGCGGACCTCGCGTCGGCATCAGGAAGGCGGCCGACCGGCCGTGGAGGTTCCGGGTCGAGGGGAGTCCGTTCGTCTCGCGGTGATCTGACCGGGAAGAAGGCGGGCCGGCGCGACCACCCAGTCCCCCGCGGCAGAGGGGCCGCGGTAGCGGACCAGTCCCCCGCGGGACAGGCCGCGGCGCGACTACTCGAACCCGACGCCCATGGCTTCCACTATGTGTTCGAGATCCTCGGTCGAGAGGTAGGAGATCTCGATTCGTCCGCGGTGGTTGGTACCGCGGACAACGACGCGGGTGCCGAAACGCTCGACGAGCTGGTCTTCGATCCGGCGCAGCTCGACGCTCTTCGCGGGGGACGTCGCGGTGGACCGGTCCGAGGACCCGCGGGCCGCGGCGGTGGAGCCGGTGGGTGCCGCGTCGGCCTGGGACCCGAACTCGGGAAGGAGGCCCGGGTCCGAGCCGGGGGGGCCCTTCGCGAGCTGCTCGGCCTCGCGGACCGAGAGGCGGTCGGAAAGGACCCGGTCGAAGAGCTCGCGGCGGGCGGCCTCGTCGTCGACGGCGAGAAGCGCCCGGGCGTGCCCCGCGGTGAGGATGCCGTCGGATAGGGCCTGCTGGATGTCGGCGTCGAGCCGCAGGAGCCGGAGCGTGTTCGCGATCGCGGACCGACTCTTGCCGAGCCGCTTCGCGAGCTCCTCCTGCGTCGCGCCCGAGTGTTCCATCGCACTCTGCATGGCGCGCGCCTCGTCGATCGGGTTCAGGTCCTCCCGCTGGATGTTCTCGATGAGCGCGATCTCGAGTTTCTCGTCGTCGGTGAAGTCCTGGCTGATGACGGGAATCTCGCTGAGGCCGGCGAGCTTCGCAGCCCGGTACCGCCGCTCACCGGCGACGATCGTGAAGGTGCCGTCGCCGCGATCCTCGGCGAGGATGGGTTGGATGACGCCCTTTTCGCGGATGCTCGCGGCGAGCTCGTTGAGCCGCTCCTGACTGAACTGCTTTCGCGGCTGATCGGGGTTGGGCTCGATCCGGTCGACCTCGACCATGAGAATGCTCGACATCTGAGAGAGCTGCTCGAGCGGGCGTCCCTGCAGGAGCGCGTCGATCCCCTTCCCCAGTCTCCGCTTAGACACGGTCGAGCACCTCTTCGCTCAGCTTCTGGTAGCTGCGCGCACCGACGCAGTCGGCGTCGTACTGATGCACCGGCACGCCGTGCGACGGCGCCTCAGAGAGACGGACGTTGCGCGGGATGATCGTGCGGAAGACCCGCTTACCGAAGTAGCCGATGACCTCCTGCACTACGTCGTGCGCCAGGCGCGTCCGCGAGTCGTACATCGTGAAGAAGATACCCATGATCGCGAGCCTTGGGTTGAGCGACGCCTGGACGCGCTTGATGCTCTGCAGGAGCTGGGTCAGACCCTCCATCGCGAAGTACTCGCACTGCAGCGGGATGAGTACGCTGTCCGAAGCGCAGAGGCCGTTGAGCGTGAGGATGCCGAGCGACGGCGGGCAGTCGATGAGGATGAAGTCGTACTCGTGTTTGACAGGGGCGATCGCTCGCTTGAGGTAGTGGCCGCGGTCCTGCTGGTCCACGAGCTCGACGTTGGCGCCGGTGAGGTTGATGCTCGACGGGACGATCTTGAGACGTTCGACCGACGTGTTCTGCGTCACGTTGGAGATCGGGACGTCCGAGGTGAGCGCTTCGTAGACACCGGGCTTTGTGGTGTCGGCGCCAACGGCGCTCGAGAGGTTGCCCTGCGGATCGAAGTCGATCAGCAGGACGGTCTTCCCGG
>SLST01000360.1 GCA_007130265.1 Spirochaetales bacterium | reverse complement strand
TTCGTCGTCCTGGTCCACCCGGATCGGGCCGAGGAGACCGCCGAGGAGATCTGCGACCGGTTCGACGTCTTGGCGCCCACCCTCGACACCGAGATCTATGTCGATACCGGCATAGCCGGCACATCCGAGAGCCGACCCGGCGTTTCGGACGGGAAGTGGATGGAGATCTGGAACAATGTCTTCATGGAGTACAACCGCCTTGCAGACGGCACCTATGCGATGCTTGAGCGCAAGTGTGTCGACACGGGGATGGGGATCGAGCGGACGATCGCTGTCCTGCAGGGCAAGAAGAGCGTGTACGAGACCGAGCTCTTCACCCCGATCATCGCCGATATCGAACGGGTGACCGACGCTTCCTACGGGTTGGACGAGGCGACCGACATCTCGATTCGGATCATCTGCGATCACGTGCGTACGGCCGCTCACGTCATCGGTGACGAGGCGGGCGTCTCGCCGTCGAACGTGGGGGCCGGGTATATCCTGCGGCGGTTGATCCGTCGCGCTGTGCGCCACGGACGCAAGCTCGGCATGGCCGATCCTTTTCTCGCTTCGATCGCGAAGACGGTAATCGGTATGTACGAGTCGGTCTACCCTACGCTCGGCGCCAAACGCGAGGAGGTTCTCTCGGAGCTGACTGCGGAAGAGGAACGTTTCCTCGCGACGCTCCGGAAGGGCGAACACGAGTTCGAGAAGCTCCTCCCGAACCTGCAGAAGAACCCGGCGCGCGTCATACCCGGACGCGTTGCGTTCCGTCTCTACGATACCTACGGCTTCCCCATCGAGATCACTGAGGAACTCGCTCGTGAGCATGGGATGACGGTGGACCGTGAGGGTTTTGATGAGGCGTACCGCAAACACCAGGAGACGAGCAAGGCTGATACCGGGACGTTCAAAGGTGGTCTTGCCGATCACACCGACACGACGACGCGCCTGCACACGGCGACCCATCTGTTGCACAAAGCGTTGCGTGAGGTGCTCGGGGATCACGTGGCGCAGAAGGGGAGTAACATCACGCAGGAACGTCTTCGCTTCGACTTCACCCATCCGGAGAAGATGACTCCGGAGGAACTCAAGCGGGTAGAGGAGATCGTAAACGAGCAGATCGACCGGGACCTACCGGTGGCATTCACCGAGATGACGCTCGAGGAGGCGCGGAAGGGCGGTGCGATTGCGCTGTTCGGCGACAAGTACGACGAGGTTGTCAAGGTCTACTCGATAGGCGATTTCTCGCGCGAGGTATGCGGCGGTCCCCACGTAGGCAGCACCGCCGAGCTTGGGAGTTTCCGCATCGTCAAGGAGCAGAGCTCTTCGCAAGGGGTTCGCCGGATCAAGGCGGTGCTCGAGTCGTAGAACCGGCGGTGGATCAGCGCCTGCGGTACCGCTCGATGAGCTGTTGCACGTGCGCGCTTTCGGTGCCCTGGGCAGGGTACGAAGAGAGCATTTCGACAGCATCGCCCGGGCGGCCGGCCAACGAATACGTTGCCGCCAGCTCGGTGTATATCCGATGCGCATCCGGATGCCTCTCTCTGAGGTCCTCGAGTAGGGAGACTGCGGTTGCGTGATCACCCCGGATACGTGAGACGATCGCGAGGCCGAGTGCCGCATACAGATCGTCTCCCATGTCAAGCGCCTTTCGGTAGCAGCGTTCGGCGGCCTCAAGCTCACCCATCGAGCGGTGGGCATCGCCGGCCCGTGTGAGAATCACTTTGTTCTGCGGGTCGTCTTTGAGGATTCGGTTCCAGAAGTGCAGGCTTCGTTCCGCTTCGTTCTGGCCCCGATAGCAGTCGGCAAGGCCGAAAAGGGCGTAGAAGTTGTCCGGCTCTTTCTCGAGGGCCTCGGTGAAGAACGGGACCGCCTCGTCGAATCGCTTCAGCTTCCGGTAGCTGTTGCCGATCGATGTCAGGACTCTGATATCGACTGCGGAACCGCGAAGCTTGTACATTCGCAGCCAGCACTCGAGCGCCTCGTCGTACTCACGGAAATCGTAGAAGAGGTGACCGAGGCCGATCAGCGCGTAGGGGTTCGTGTCGTCGATCACCAGCACACGGCGGTACACCTCTTCGGACTTTCCCTTTTCCCGCACTTTCCGGTACGCGTCTGCAACGCGCGTGAGCACTGCGACGTTTTCGTTGTCGTGTTGCAGGTAGCGTTCCCACACCTTGAGTGCTTCGTGGTGCTTCCGTAACGCCCGGTAGCTGTCTGCAAGACCGAAGAGGGCGAACGCATTGTCCGGATCGTCTCGAAGGCATCTCTCGTAGTATTTGACTGCGTCCTTTGCGCGTCCTTGTTTCCGTGAGATATCACCCAGACCGACCAGTGCGTAGCAGTTTCGTGGCTCGATCTCGAGCGCTTTCTCGAAACGCTCAACCGCCTCGCCGTACTCGCCCTGCTTCAGCAGCTGGTACCCTTTCCGGGAAAGCGACGCGACGTCGTTGGTTCCTCTCCGGTCAGACATCTTCGGACTCCCTGAGCCAGCTTCTCACCACGGCCGCCATCCGTTCGATGAGATGCTCGCTCTTGTGCCGCTCCGGCGCGAGCCAGTACATGCGGAACGCTTCAAGCGGTTCGTTGCGTTTGAGGTAGTAATCACCCATTCGGACCAACCCGTCGGTATACCCGGT
>SLST01000001.1 GCA_007130265.1 Spirochaetales bacterium | reverse complement strand
TAGCCTGCGAACACGGCCAGGCCAAGGAGTGTGCCGCGACCGGCGCCGCGCCACCAGCGTCGGCCCCTCCACGCAAGGACCGGTCCCACGATCGCCGCCGCGCCCAGGAAGCGAACCGCGATGAGGAGGAGCGGGCTAATGTGCGAGAGCCCCGCGCGCGTCACCGCGAACGTGCCGCCCCAGATGATCGTCGCGAGCACGAGCAGGAGCTCCGAGATGAGGCGGCTGCGGACGGGCGGGGGGCGGCTCACCAGTGCCGGCTCCATCGATGCGGTCACCCGGCGAATTGACCGAGGAAACAGGGGATGTCATCCGTCACGTGCGGAACCTCCGGGTAAGGTCAACTACGGTCGTTATACCTTCCAACGCCTGTGCAGGAACGACGTTTTCCTGGTGAGCGAGCAAGAATCTGCGGTGGGGCGAAGGTAACACGCCAATGCCGGCGCGTCAACGCCGCTGCTCAGTGGTTGACATACAAGGACATTTATGAGATGATCGAGATATTGGAGGACGTGCCATGGACTTCATCATCAACGACCCCCGAATAGACGCCGACCATTCGACAATTCTCCAACTCCTCGATTCATCCAGAGACCTTCCGGATGGAGCCGATCCCCGCGATCTGCGTCGTCTGCTGGTCAAGGTGAAGCACCACGTCGTCGTACACTTCGTCGATGAAGAGTTCATCTTCGAAAAACAGTACTCGATGCCGCCCGACTACGTCACGATGCACAAGCAGGAACACGTGCGGATCCGGGATGTTGTGCTGGATTCCGTTCGTGATGCGGAAGATCCCGATGGCCCCGTGATCCGCGAACGCCTGACGAGCATCCGGCGCGAGATCGAGCGGCACATCTTCGAGGTCGACGCCCAGATGAACGACTATCTGCCGGCACGCAGGTAGTTGGCGCGGGTGACACGACGACCACCGGCAGGATCGCGTGTATCTCCTAAGCCCGCCGACACACCGCGTAACAGACTCGTTTCCGCGCTGATCGAGACGAGCATCTGGATCCACTGCATGCCGACGTGCGTTCGAGGAGCAGTCCGGCGTCGACCAGGTCTCACTCGACGATCCGAGCGCTGACGCCGACCAGCGTTGATCTTCTCGCGGCGGGTGCCCCGGCCTCCTCCGTGATCGCCTCCCCGCCCTCTCCCGGTCAGCGCGGCAACGAGCCGTGCACCATCTTGACCAACACTCCAGACTCGAGGGGACTGTCCGGTTCGAGCTGGTTGATGAGGGCGATCTGTTCGATAGTGACCGCAGGCGTCACGTCGCTGTAGTACGTGTCGTAGAGCTCGCGGAGCGAGGTCGCCCGCGCGACGCGCGTCACGTCAAGGCGCATCGGCTCCACGGCAAGCGCGCGGCGGTCGGTGAGCGTTCGGAAGCTCTCGAGCGATCCTGTCACCGGGAGGCGGTAGGCTTCCCAGGTACTCGCCGCGGAGTAGCCGATCAGCTGGTAGATCCGACCGTCGTACTCGATGAATGCCGCGCTCCCTTCGATCAGGCCCTGCTCGGTGGGCACGGAGAACGCTCCGACACCCGCCGGCAGCCCGTTGATCCGGACGCGCGTGATGCCGTCGCCGTCGACGCCTTCCGTACCATAGAGATTCCGCGCCGCCGCATCGATGGAGGTTTCTTCGGAGATGGTCAGCTGTACGGATGCATCCCGCCCTTCGCTGAGAGCGATCACCGCCTGCTTCTGGTTGATCACCGTCCAGCCTGGCGGGAACTCGAGGACGAAGCGCAGGGTCGGGTGGTGGAACGAGCCGCCCAGCATGTACCCTTCGCGCGGATCGGGGCCATACACGATGCCATCTATCCGGTTCAGGTACTCGTCACGCCGGTCGGGCAAGTACTGCTGCGGTTCCAGAGCAGCGGCGTGGCCACGAATATCGTCCTGGCGGTTCTCCGGATGCGGATGCGTTGCGAGCCACTCCGGGAGTCGGCCTTGCCCGCCCGCCTCGGAGACTCTGCGCAGCGTCTCCATGACGCTGATCAGCGCTTCGGGATCGTAGCCCATTCCGGCCATGTACCTCACGCCGAGTTCGTCGGCCTCCTGCTCGTCGGAGCGGCTGAACGACAGGAACAGGAGTTGCATACCGGCGCCGGCGAGGGGTGCGATCCGTTGGAACCTGGGCTCGAGTACCATCGCGAGGCCGACGCCGAGCTGCGTCAGCTGCATCCTCGTCAAACGTGTCGCTCCGTGTCGACCGGTGATATGCGCGATCTCGTGGCCGAGAACACCGGCGAGCTGTGCCTCGCTGTTGAAGTGTGCGAGAATCCCGCGCGTGACGTAGACGAAGCCCCCGGGTAGCGCGAAGGCGTTTACGGTGTCGTCGTCGACGATTCGAAACGTCCAGGGAAGCTCGGGCCACGTAGTGGTTGCGGCCATGGTTGTTCCAAGCTCCGATACGTAGGCCTGCAGGAGCTCATCCGGGTAGATACCCATGGACTCGCCTATCTGCACATCCGCCTCCGATCCCATCTGGATCTCCTGGTCCATGCTGATGAGGGTGAACTGGCGTTCGCCGGTGGCGGGATTGGTCATGCACGCCGTCAGTCCGGCGAACAGGATCGTTGCGAGTACCCAGGTCGTCGAGCGTTGGACGCTGCTGGCT
>SLST01000561.1 GCA_007130265.1 Spirochaetales bacterium | reverse complement strand
TACTGGTTGGTCCCCATTCCCAGCAGGCGGTTGAGGTAAGCTTTGTCCGCATAGACCGTATCTATCCCGATCAGCCCCGAGTCGCCGAGCAGGCCACCGACCGAAAACTCGCCCACGTTGAGTTGCCCTGCGATCCCGGTGAGGCGAACGAGCACCGACTCACCGACGCGAACACCGAGCTCGGCGGCGAGAGGAACGGGCAGCATGATGGACGCGGGGTCGGCGAGCGAGCGCGTCTCGCCCTCGACGACATCCAGACTCTCCACGAGCCGCGTCTCGGCATCCCAGTCGACGCCCGTGAGCGATACCGGCCGCACGCGCGACACGAAGATCATCTCCCCGAGCGCGGTCGAGCGGTAGAAGACCGAATCCACGCGATCGCCGACGAGACCGAGCGCCTCCTCGAGCGTCGCCTCGTCGCTCACCAGCGATACGAGGTTTCCGGCGGCCGTTACCTCGCGTCCCTCCACGTAGACATGCCCGCCAAGCAGCTCGAGGACACGACCGCGTGCGGTATGAATCAACCCTTCAGTGAAACCCTGGGCAATCGAGATGGTCATGACTCCAAAGCCGATCGCGCCGACGAGCAGAATCGACCGCCTCCTCTGACGGAAGACGTTTCGCAGGGCCATTCGAGCCGTGGAACTGAGTCGTCTCATGCCACCCTCACTTCGCGTGCATCGCCGCAACCGGCTCGATTCGCAGCGCCACCGCGACCGGATAGAGGCTCGACGTGACGCCTGCGACAACAACGGCCGCGAGCGACGAAAGAATAGAACCGAGGGAAACCACCGGGTTGAGCGTCGGTCCACCCATGAATATCTGGGCAATCTGGTTTTCCGACTCGATACCCACGGCGCCGATCAGCGTCGTAATGGCGACGCCGGCGGCGATCCCGACTGCGCCGAAGACGCCGGCGATCATGAGGGTTTCCATTACGATCATGCGCCTGACAAAAGCCTTCTGCGCCCCGATCGCACGCATGGTGCCTACCTCAGCGATCCGTTCGGTCACCGAGATCACGAGCGTGTTCATAATAATGATGACGGCAACGATCGCAACCAGCACGACCAGCACGGTGAACACCGTCCGGAGCGCGAAGGTGAGCGACGCGACCTGCCCCGCCCCTTCGAGCCACTCGAAGGCGATGAGGTCGAGACCGACTGCCTCGAACTCGCGGTTGAGCGCTTCGGCCGCGCGGCTGCTCTGCCGTTCGTCGTCGAGTCTGACGAGGATGTAGTGCCACGAGTCAGGGTCGACCCCGCTCACACTCGGGCTTGCATCGTCGCGACCGAAGCGTGAACCGGCTTCGGAGGCGGCCGGAGCGTCGAACAAATCCCCTCCAAAGAGATCGTCCTCGTTCACGGCGCCGAGTCCGGCCCGTTCGGTGGGGGTGAGGAGCACCTCCACGTCCGTGAGACCGGTCATGCCGTTCAGCGTGCGGGCGCTCTCGGCGTCGAGAAAGGAGATGAACTCAAGCGGCATCGTCGCGTTCCGAAACCGGAAGACCCCCACGATCTCCACCTCGCGTATGCGAAGCCCGTGCATCTCGCTCGGCGCCGTCAGCAGAACCCGATCCCCCACTCCCATCTCACGGTTCAGCGAGTCAGCGAGCATCTCCAGGGTACGCTCGCTGATCACGAGCCCACGGTCACCGGTCGCGAGGAATTCGCCAGCGAGCAGCTCGACGTTGTCCGGGAAGAACGCACGATAGCGGTCCGGGTCGATCCCGTAGAACTGCATCAGACCGAATCCCTCGCCTTCCGCCTGCGTCAGCGCGAGGCCCGTGATCATGGGGGTGACCGCCCGCACCCCGGGCCGCGAGGCGATGAACTCCATCGTCGAATCGAAGTCCGGGATGGCCGGCGTGGCCCGACCGTAGGCCTCAGGGTTCACATCCGGCGTGAGCATGGGCAGTTGCACGCCGCCTGCCGCGACGATCACGTGGCCGGTGTAGTTCGCGGTATAGTTCGCCCGCACCCCCGCGGTGGCCGTGTCGATCACCGAGTTGCCCACGACGAGCACGAGCATGCCCACGGCGATGAGTGAACCGATGATGAGCGTCTTGGTCCTGTGCTCCCGCAGGTTGCGATAGGCTATCTTCGCGAGGAGGGTCAGATGCACCTCACGTCTGCGGCGGCGCCGGACACGGTGATGACACTGGATCGACCGGCGGGAGGCACGATCGAACGCCGCGCGAACCGATTAAATATCATCATTTTGATCATTTTCCTTTGGCAAAGATACCGCTCCAGGCGAGAGTCGGACAACTGCGAACTTGGCCGCCACGGCACGATGTCGCGCGCACGGCCTGTGCGAGCCGGTCGGCATTGACCACGAAGAATTAGTCAACTAAACTAACACCATGGTCACGGTAAACATTCATGAGGCCAAAACTCACCTTTCACGACTTCTCGCGGACGTAGAGGCCGGAGAGGAAGTTCTGATCGCACGGTCCGGCAGGGTGATCGCTCGGCTCTGCCCGGTTCGGGAGTCCTGGCCGTCACCGGGAGCCTGGAAGGGCAGAGTCAGAATGCGGCAGGACTTCGACGACATCGATCCCGCCATCGACGCGCTGTTCGCAGCCGAATCGGAACAACGTTCGTGAAGTTTCTCCTCGACACTCAC
>SLST01000435.1 GCA_007130265.1 Spirochaetales bacterium | reverse complement strand
TCGTGTATAGTGCGGGTCGAAGGTTGGAGCGCCGCCGTGGAGGTCGGATGAAGATTGTACGCGTAGAGACCATCCCGGTCAGCCTGCCGGTCGGTGAGTTCGCCGACGGGCACAGCAAAGTCGGCGCTATCCAGCACCCCGCGAAGTTCTACACCGGCCGGTCCCACCGCCACCTGCCCGGGCAGGCCGGCGGAGTGGTTCTGTCCAACGTGATCGTGAAGATCCATACCGACGACGGACTCACCGGAATCGGAGAGGCTGCGTGCGATGCGACCGAGCCCGTGCACAACGTACGGGGTATGATCGATCGCCACATGGCTTCGCTGCTGATCGGAGAGGATCCGCTCGACTTCGAGTTCCTCATCGACCGCCTGAGCTGGGACTCACCGCGCGGCGCGACGAGGCACGCGACGGCGGGGATCGATCTGGCGCTGCACGATCTCGTGGGCAAGGCGCTTGGCGTGCCGGTCTACGCGCTCATCGGCGGGTACCGGCGGGAGAAGGTTCTCGCGTCGATCGAGGTGCCCAAGAACAGCCCGAAGCTGCAGATCGAACACTGCGTCGAGTACTACCACCAGGGCGTCCGTGGGTTCAAGGCCAAAGTCGGATCCAACCCGTACCTGGACGCCGAATCGGTGATCGGCATATGGGACAGGCTTGGACCCGACATCAGTCTTCGCGCCGACGCGAACTGCGGATACACGGTGAAGCAGGCGCGTACCTTCTGTCGGCTGATCGAGCGCAGCGGCGCTGAGCTCGAGGTGCTCGAGCAGCCGACCCCGAAGCTCGACCTCGAGGGCATGAAGGTGATCCGCGAGTCGACCGACATCTCTATAGAAGCCGACGAGAGCGCGTTCAGCCTGGAGATGGTCTACCGGCTGCTGCAGGCCGGCGCCGTCGATCTGATCAACACCAAGTGCGCGAAGGCTCTGGGGATCAAGGGCGTTCGCGAATGGGCGACCGTCGCGCGCGCTGCCGGGACCGGCATCGTCATTGGTACCGAGTGGGGTTCGGCCGCGATCGTCGCCGCAAAGCTCCACCTGGGCGCGGCGCTCGCGAACGCCGACCCGGTCGTCGAGTTCACGGAAATCATGATTCACGAGCTGCTCCACAGGGATCCGATGGTCCTCGAGGACGGCTATCTGCGCGTACCAACCGAACCGGGGTTGGGCATCGGGCTCGATGAGGAGAAGGTTGAGCGCCTGCGGACACCGGATGCGTAGAGCAACCTCCGCGGATGCCGCACTCGTCTGTCGACGGACCAGTACAGTTTTGACAAAACCGGGTATTGCATGGATTATGGTGCAAGCCGCATGAGTATCGCAACCTACATCAGCCAGGACATCAGGCAGCGAATCCGCGCGGGCGAGACGCTTCCGTTTCATCTTTCGCTGACCGACCTCTCGCGCCACTACGATGTCAGCATTACTCCCGTCCGCGAGGCCATCCTGTTCCTCGTTGAAGAGGGCTACCTGCAGAAGCTTGCGAATCGGCGCATCACCGTCAATCCCGCTATGGTGGGGATCGGCGGCGCCGACGAACGCGTTGTGCTGCCCAAGGAGCCGCCCAACTGGGATTCCGTGCTGCTCGACGAGGTCATGCACGCGAGTCTCAGCCTGGTCGCCGTCTACCTTCGCGAGGGCGCGCTCGCCGCGAAGCACGGCGTCGGCAGATCCATCATCCGCGGGGCGTTCAGTCGGTTCGCCGGCGCGGGTCTGCTGGACCACGTTGCGCGCAAGGGATGGCGCGTCAATCCGGTTCGTGTTGACGATGTGGCGGCGTACCTCGAGGTTCGCGAGGCACTTGAGATCACCGCCCTGGAGGCTGCCAGGCCGCGCATCGAGCGGTCGGAGGTTCTTGCGCTGCTCGAGGGCGAGAACCACGCGCTCGACGATGCCCCGCATCGGTACATCGTCGCGAAGAGCGGCA
Source organism: Spirochaetales bacterium (assembly GCA_007130265.1). Lineage (GTDB taxonomy): Bacteria > Spirochaetota > Spirochaetia > DSM-27196 > SLST01 > SLST01. The sequence goes on along the minus strand of SLST01000435.1, from coordinate 8,590 downwards.
ACAAGTACATCGCGCGGTTCTTCGACCAGTTCGTCGCGCGGTTCTACACCCGGCTGCTCCACTACGCTGCGCCCGAAGCGGACGTCGCGCAGGAGATGACAGCCGAGCACGTCGAGATACTCCGCGCGATGCTGGACGCAGACTGGTCGCATGCAAAGGCGGTGCTTTCCCGCCACATACGGGGCCAGCGGTCCGTTCTGGAGAAGGTTCTGGTCGCGAGTCGTCGGGAGCGGCAACCCTGATGAAGATAACCGGTGTCACGACAACGCCGATGCGCATGCCTATCGCGCCGCCGCCCTACTCGACCGAAGGGGCCGGTACCAAGCGCGAATGGTACCGGCTCGGCAGGGTCACTGCCGAGCGACCTGAGCCCGTGATCGAGTACCTGATCGTGAGAATCGAGACCGACGTCGGTCTGGTCGGAGTGGGCGAGTCGGTGACCGACATCGGCTTCTTCGGCGAGCCCCTCGAGCAGGTTCGCAGTCTCATCGATATGCACTTCGGGCCGCGCCTGACGGGGACCGACCCATTCGACCGCGAGCAGCTGCTTCACTCGATCGACTTCCGGGGAAACTCGTGCGCGAAGGCCGGAATCGACCTTGCGCTTCACGATCTTGTCGGCAAGGCGCTCGGCGTTCCCGTCTTCACCCTGCTCGGGGGCCGGGTCAGGACGCGTGTTCCGGTCTCTGTGGAGATCGCCGGTGGCCCGCCCGACGGGATGGCCGAGCTCTGCCTCTCGAGCATGAAGCGCGGTATCCGCGCATTCAAGGCCAAGATCGGCGGGATTCCGGAGGAAGACGTCGAGCGGATCGCCGCGATGCGTGACGCGGTGGGGGCGGGGGTATCGATCCGCGCCGACGCGAATCAGGGTTACTCCGTCAAGGAGGCGATTCGTTTCTGCCGTCTCGCCGAGAGTCGCGGACTCGGGATCGATCTGCTCGAGCAGCCGGTCGCCGCGTGGGACCTCGACGGGATGGCTCACGTCCGCGCGTCGGTCGACACGCTGATCGAGGCCGACGAGAGCGCCTACAGCGTTCACGACGTGATGAACATCATCCGGCGTAACGCCGCCGACGTCATCAACATCAAGATCGGCAAGGCCGGTGGGCTTTACGCGGCCAAGAAGATCGCCGCGCTCGCGGAAGCCGCCGGTCTGAAGTGCGTCCTCGGGACGGCGTGGGGGCTTGGGCCCGAAGTTGCGGCCAAGCTCCACCTTGCGGCGTCCACGGTCGGCGTCACCGACGCGGTCGAGTTCACCGAGATCATGCTTCACGACAACCCGCTCGCCTCTCCCGGGCGGGAGACGCTTTCGCTGCCACTCGACTCCGACGGATGCCTCCCGGTGCCTGATGGGCCGGGGCTCGGCGTGGAGTTCGATCCCGTGCGTATCGACGCATTCTCGGTTCGATAGGCCCGCCAGGACTCGGCTATCTCAACGTAGAATGCTTTTGTCGTCGATTCTTTATCTTGTTGACAATAACTCATAGTTTGTGGTAAGCTTCGCGCGGCAGAAACTCATGATATCCTGAGGAGGTTTCCAGTGAGTAAGAGTAAGAAGGGACTGGCGCTGCTACTCGCCGCGTCTTTGCTGCTTGCGGTCGCATCCGGGGCATACGCCGGTGGTACCCAGCAGGCGGCCGCAACCGGACCGGTCACGATGAACTACCACATCGCGGGTGACCCCGGAAACTTCGACCCGGCGGCAAACTGGGTCTACGAGATGGGCGTCAACCAGTGGGTACCTCTGGTCGGCTACGACGCGGTCAACGGTGAGATCTACCCGCGCGGAGCGACCTCCTGGAAGGTCTCGGATGACGGAACGGTCTGGACCTTCGACATCCGCCGTGACTGGCTCTGGTCCGACGGCACCCCCGTCACCGCCGCCGACTACGTCTACGCGTTCCAGGCGGTCGTGGACCCGGCCACCGCGTCTCCCACCGCATTCAGACTCTCCGTCGTGCAGAACGCGAACGACGTCACGAATGGGAGAATCCCCGTCGACCAGCTTGGCGTGGTGGCTCTCGACGACCACACCGTACAGATTACGCTCGAACAGCCCGCCTCGTGGTTCCTGGTCTCGCTGAGCTCGATCGCGTACGCCGTTCCACGATGGGCCCGTGAAGAGCACGGCACCGACTGGACCAACCCCGAAAACATCGTCGTCAACGGTCCGTACAAACTCGTCAGCCGAACGGCCGACGACGTCTACGTTCTCGAGAAGAACCCGAACTACTACGATGCCGACAGCGTGCAGATCGAACGGATCAACATGGTCATCGTGCCTCAGCAAAGCACCGCGATGGCGATGTATGAGAACGGCGAGCTCGATACCGTGGTCGTGCCAATCGAGGATCTCGACCGCGTCAAGAGCGACCCAGTCCTCAGTCAGGAGTTCAACAGCTTCCCGCGCCTCGTTTCCCAGTTCTACTGGATCAACGTCGGACGACCGCCGTTTGACAACGTTCTTGTCCGCAAGGCTTTTGCGGCAGCGGTCGACAAGGAGACGCTGGTAAGCCGCATCACGCGGGGCGGCGAGATTGCGACCGATACGATCGCGCCTCCGGGCGTCGTCGGCTACGTCGAACCTTCTGCCGGCGTCGGAATCCCGTTCGATCCTGATCAGGCTCGCTCTTACCTTGCAGAGGCCGGTCATCCCGGTGGACAGGGGCTGCCTCCGATCACGGTCGGCTTCAACTTCAACGAGTTCAACGCCAACGTGGCCCAGGCGCTGCAGGCGATGTGGAAGACCCACCTGGGCGTGGACGTGACGCTGAACGGTGTCGAAGGTGGCGCGTACGGTACGCTTACCGCGGCCGGCGAGTTCAACCTCTACCGTTGGGGTTGGGGAATGGCGTACACCGACGCGAACTACATCCACGAGGGTATGTTCCACTCAAAGGTCATGTCCGAGGGTCAGCGCGGACACCGTTGGTCGTCCGATGAGTTTGACCGCCTGATCGACCAGGCCGCTGTGGAGACCGATCAGGCACGCCGCGAAGCTCTCTACCTCGAGGCGGAGACGGTCCTTGTCCAGGAGGACGTGGGGATCATCCCGCTGTTCTTCCCGGCCGACAACCGAGTTACCAAGCCGTATCTGAACAGAATCCTCGTTCCGCTGATGACCCAGGAGTTCTGGGGCTGGACCATCACGCGATAGCCGGTAGGCCGGCACCATCGGCCCGTACCGCTCGCTGCGGTACGGGCCCGGCTTTCGCGACGTAGGGAGTGCGCATGCTCAGCTTTGTAGTGAGAAGGATCCTCTGGCTCATTCCCGTTCTTCTGGTGATCTCGCTGATCACATTCTTCCTGATGCTCTCGGTTCCGGGCAATCCTTTTGAGGGGTCCGGCGAGGTGCCGTTACCGCCCGAGACCGTAGCGCGCCTGCGGGCGCACTACGGCCTCGACGACCCGATCTTCACGCAGTATCTGCGCTATATGCAGAACGTTGTTCTGAGGTGGGACCTTGGCCCGTCGTACGCGGGGGCTCGCTCGGTCAACGAGATGGTGGCCGGCGGATTCCCCATATCGGCGACGCTTGGTCTGCTTGGTCTCCTCGTCGCGCTATCCATTGGGATCCCGCTGGGGATTACGTCTGCGCTGAATCAGAACCGCGCGATCGACCACTTCGCCATGTTCTTTGCGATGGCTGGGGTCTCCGTGCCCGCGATGACGCTCGCGCCGCTTCTGATCTGGGTCTTCGCGCTCAACCTCGGGTGGCTTCCGGTAGCCCGTTGGGGAACCTGGCAGCAGGCGGTCATGCCCGCCATCATTCTGGGGCTCGGGCCGGCTGCGGGTCTTGCGCGTCTGACCCGTGCGAGCATGCTCCAGGTGATTCGCGAAGACTACATTCGAACTGCACGCGCGAAAGGCGTACCCGAGCGACGCATCACGATCCGCCACGCGCTCAAGAACGCGCTTATTCCCGTGATCACGGTTCTTGGACCCATGTTCGCAGGTATGGTCACCGGTGCCGTAGTGATTGAGCGGATCTTCGCAATACCGGGAATGGGCGGGTATTTCGTCGGTGGTGTGTCGTCGAGGGACTATCCGGTGATCATGGGTATGGTGCTGGTGTACACCTTTTTCCTGGTTCTCTCGAACCTCGCAGTCGACCTCGCCTACGCATGGGTCGACCCGCGAATCCGCCTCGATCAACGGTAGGGATGCAGATATGAAGCATACGGTGAAACCGGCGGACAGCCTGTGGAGGGACTCGGCCCGAAGACTCCTGAAGAACAAGCTCGCAGTGGTCGGCGGCAGCGTCGTGCTGATTCTGGTGCTCATCGCCATTTTCGCACCGCTGCTCGCACCCTACTCCTACGCCGAGGCCGACTTCACGGAGACGTTCTCCCCGCCTGGAGGCAGGTTCCTCCTTGGCGCCGACTTCCTCGGGCGCGATATGCTGAGTCGACTCCTGTACGGCACCCGGATCTCGCTCACGGTCGGCACGCTCGGCGCCCTGTTCGCATTCGTCATCGGCGTGCTCTACGGAACCATCTCCGGTTACTTCGGCGGCAGAGTGGACAACGCCATGATGAGAGTCGTGGACGTCCTCTACGCATTCCCGAGTCTTCTGTTCATCATTCTCCTTATGGTGGTGTTCAAAACGAGTTTCGGCGCCGGCGGCGAGGCTACCCGAGGCCCCTTCGTCATGGCGGTGGCAAGCCTCGACCGGTTCCTTGGCGGAATGCTCTTCATACTGATCGGCATCAGCCTCACGTCCTGGATCGGGATCGCTCGGCTCTCGCGCGGCATGGCGCTGTCGTTGCGAGAGATGGAGTTCATCCAGTCCGCCAAGGCGCTCGGCGCAGGGCACTGGCGAACGATCGTTCGGCACATGGCCCCGAACCTGCTGGGACCGATCATCGTGAACGTCGTACTGGCGGTTCCGAGCTTCATCGCGACCGAGGCGTTCCTGAGCTTCATAGGGCTCGGGGTCGACCCTCCAACGCCTAGCTGGGGCGCGATGATTCAGGACGGCATCAGGGCGATGCGCAGCCATCCGCACCTGGCGATCTACCCCGGAATCGCGCTGGCCATCACGATGCTCTCGTTCGCGTTTCTCGGTGACGGGCTTCGGGACGCGCTTGATCCCAGGCTCAAGCAGTAAGTGGATAAGGACGGAACCGTGGCCAGACCCCTTCTCGAAGTACAGGACCTGCGAACCAGCTTCTTCACCGACGCCGGTGAGGTCAAGGCTGTCGATGGCGTCGACTTCACGATCAACGAGAACGAGACGCTCGGGATGGTAGGTGAGTCCGGATGCGGCAAGAGCGTCACGTCGCTGTCCGTCATGCGGCTTATCGATTCCCCGGGCAGGATCGTCGGCGGGAGCATCCGGTTCCGGGGCGACGAGCTGCTGACGAAGTCGGTGTCCGAGATGCAGAAGATCAGGGGGAACGAGATCTCCATGATCTTCCAGGAGCCGATGACATCTCTCAATCCGGTTCATACGATCGGCGCTCAGATTGGTGAGGCGCTCGTCCTGCACCAGAAGCTTTCGCACCACGAAGCGATGCTCAAAGCCGCGGAGATGCTGAAGCTGGTCGGCATCCCGTCTCCCGACCAACGCATCAACGAGTACCCGCACGAGCTCTCCGGAGGCATGCGTCAACGCGCGATGATCGCAATGGCGTTGTCGTGCAATCCCAAACTGCTCATCGCCGACGAGCCGACCACCGCACTCGACGTGACGATCCAGGCCCAGATCCTCGATCTCATGAAGAAGCTGAAGAACACAATCGGGTCTTCGGTCGTGATCATCACGCACGATCTGGGAGTTGTCGCCGAACTCGCGGACAACGTCGTTGTCCTGTACGCCGGGCAGGTGGTCGAATACGCCGACGTGAAGACGCTCTTTGACCGTCCACGGCATCCCTACACCATCGCGCTTCTGGAGTCGATTCCCCGGCTGACCGATGATCGAGGACGACAACTCTTCCCGATTACCGGCAGCATCCCCGACCCGCTTCATCTGCCCGGAGGCTGCCCCTTTCATCCGCGGTGCCGCTTTGCGCAGGATGTCTGCGCTGTCGAAAATCCTCCGCTCACCGCCGGCGACGACGGGAGCAAAGTTCGCTGCTGGATGCACGTTGAGAGCCACGCTGCGCACTTCGCCAATATGAACCGGACCGCGCCGCGGATCGTCGTCGAGGACGCCGTACCAGGGCCCGCTGCGGACGTTGCGGAGTCTCATGCCGTCAGGCCGTTGCTGCATGTCCGGAACCTGAAGAAGTACTTCCCGGTTCGCGGTGGGGTGTTCCGGACGATCGTCAGTAACGTACATGCCGTTGACGACGTGAGTTTCGACATCATGAAAGGCGAGACCTTCGGACTCGTCGGTGAGTCCGGGTGCGGCAAGACCACCACCGGGCGCGTAGCTCTCCGACTCCTGGAGCCGAGTGCCGGTGAGGTCGAGTTCGACGGTCGACCAATACTCGATCTGCGGATGAAGGCGATGCGCCGGGTCAGACGGGAGATGCAGATCATCTTTCAGGATCCGTTTGCGTCGCTCAACCCCAGGATGACGGTGGCCGATATCGTGGGCGAGGGCTTTGCCATCCATCATGTAAACGGGACGGGTAGCCGAATCGAGAAGGTGGCCGAGCTCATGCGGGTCGTCGGCCTGCAGCCCGACTACATGAGACGATACCCGCACCAGTTCTCGGGCGGGCAGCGGCAGCGGATCGGGATCGCGCGCGCGATAGCGCTCAACCCGAAGCTCATTATCTGTGACGAGCCGGTCTCCGCTCTCGACGTCTCAATCCAGGCGCAGATAATCAACCTGCTCGAAGACCTCCAGGAGAGGCTGAAGCTCTCCTACCTCTTCATCGCTCACGACCTGAGCGTCGTGAAACACATCTCAGACCGCGTGGCCGTGATGTACCTTGGGAAGATCGTTGAGCTGGCAGAGACCGACGAGCTGTTCAGTAACCCGCTTCACCCGTACACCGAGGCATTGCTCGCGGCCGTCCCCGTTCCGGATACCACCGCCCAACGCGACCGTATCGTCCTGCCCGGCGACGTGCCCAGTCCCACAGATCCGCCGTCCGGATGCCGATTTCACACTCGCTGTCGCTACGCGATGCCGCAGTGCAGCAGAGTGGAACCGCCTCTCGTCGATGCCGGAAACAAGCACTTCGTAGCGTGCCATCTGCATCCGGGGCTTCCTTGAGGCCGACGTCGAGATCTCGTACGCCGCGTCCGGCGCCCGATTCGGCTACCGGTATCGCCACGACCAGGCGAGCAAGCGGATCTCGCTCGAGGTCGCGTACCGACCATCTCTTCCTGGTGGACGCTCCTGCCGGGATCATCAACGAGCGCCCGGCTCACTTCCGCATCATAAACGATCTGCGGAGCTACGAGACGAGCCCGTCGGCCGTGCAGCACGGCTGCTGGGAGTGGCACCGTGTCTATGGCGCGATACCGCACGGATCACCGATTCCCCGCGAGATAACGGACCGCGTGCGGAGCGACCCGACAAACCTCGGGGTGCACACTGCGGTCCTCGTTCTCGAGCCGGCGATGGGGGAGTTCCGCGCGATGATAGAGGAGATCGCAGGCACCCGAATCCGATGCGGAGCGGGCTCGCTGCTCGGCACGTGGAAGTGGCCCGACATGCAGTTTCTGACGCTCTGGTGGTCCGGACGCTGGCATAACATGGACGTTTGTTTCGCGGGGCTCTGCGGTTACCCGACCGTGAAAGCCCTGTTCGGAACCCATTTTGCGGGACCGAAGCCGTGGCAGACCCGCAACCGAACGGTCGAACGCCGCTTTCGCCGTTTCCCGGATTTCAGACTCTGGTATCGGGAGCTCGGAGAGCTTGTCGTCGCGTACCCCGAGCGCATGGCATGGCGTCGTGTGCGGGAAGTGGTCGAGTTCGGCTCCGGCTCGCCGCCACCGGATCCCGAGGTCGAAGCGGAGAGCGCACGTGCGGTCACTGAAGCGATCCGGCCCCCGTGCGCGAGGGAGCGCGAAGCGTCGGCTCGCCGGCCTCCCGGCCCCAGATCTCGTCGAGCCGCCGGGCCCGGCCGCATGCCTCCTTGTAGAGCCGGCACCGGATCGGGTTCACGAGATAGTAGCTCTGGTGATACTCCTCGGCGTGCCAGAACCCGTCGTGCCCGTCGCCCTCGATCACGTTGAGCGGCCGTATCTCGGTCACGATCGGACGCGGCAAGCGGCCCGACTCCTCGAACTCGCGCATGCGTTGCTCGGCGAGCCTTCGCTCCTCGTCGTTCTGATAGAAGACTCTCGTGAGATAGGCGGTGCCGCGATCGCAGAACTGTCCACCGTCATCCATGGGGCGATGTTGCGCCAGAAGACGTAGAGGAGCTCCTCATACCTGATCACCTGCGGGTCGTAGTAGACCCGCACCACCTCGAACGCCTCCTCCATGCACCAGAAACAGCCGCCGGCGAAGACGGCTGTGTGGACGCCGTCCGGCGCGCCGGTCGCGATTTCCCGCGGCTCAGCCGGGACGGGCTCGGTCGAACTATAGGAAGACGTATCTCGGGAAGACTTATCTCGGCCCGCAAGCGCGAAACGGACGAGCGGCGAAAGATACTGCCCTAATCACCGCGACAGTCGTGTT
>SLST01000228.1 GCA_007130265.1 Spirochaetales bacterium | reverse complement strand
GCGGATCTGGGCATAGAACGATCAGTATGGTAATACTTCGTATCACTATCGTCAAGTATCTGCCCTCAACTGTATCCGCCTGCAGCGCGGCCCAGGTGGTCGTGACCGGACCTACTCCATCGCGACCGTCTCGCCGCTTCGCAGGTGCACGAGCCTGACGCGCGCAGGTTTGCCCGTGAGCGCCTCGGCCGCGGAGCGGTAGACCTCCATCTGGACTCGGTACGAGTCGGGATCGAGCGTTCGGTCGCTCTTGAAGTCGAGCACCAGGGCGTAGTCGGTGAATTCGGCCAGAAGGTCGATCTGGCCTCGGATGACCCCTGGCGTGAATCGTCCTCCCTCGAGGATGAACCCGAGCTCGTGCTCCACCGACCGCGCCTCTTCGAGCCGCGCTGCGGTGGGTGACTCGAGAAACCGTCTCGCGAACTCGTACCCGGCCGAGTAGAAGACGGCCAGGTCGCGCTCCGGAATGTCGGGCCGCAGCGCCGGCGGTGCTTCCGGCGGTGCTTCCGGCGGCCCTCCCGGCTGTGCTTCCGGTCGCCGCGGCACGTCGGGATCGTCGGCGTACTCGATGCAGTAGTGGCAGTAGGATCCGAACAAGGCGGCGATGTCGTGGCGGGCGATGACGTCGTCAACCGGGTGAGGCGGTGAGTCGATCGCCGCGGACGGGGGCGCCGCAGTCGATCCGGCTTCAGGGGTCCGCGTCTGGACAGCCTCGTCGTTGAGCGCCGTGGTGGTTCGGTCGATCAGCGGGTAGCTGCGTTCGACGACTGTCGCCGACGCATACGCCGCGGCGAGCTCGCCGATATCGCGTCGGCCTCCCGACCTCTGGGCTTCCCGTTCCCGGTCGGCCGGCACCGGCTCGCACTCGCGCACCGCTACGCGGAGCTCGTTCGAGTCGGAAAGCGTCTCCAATGCCGCGTTGAAGGCCGGGAGCAGTATTCCGGTCAGCGACCGCTCGCTGTCTCGCGGCACGCCAGAGAATATGAGGTGGCTCTCCGCCCGGGTCGCTGCCACGTAGAGCAGACGCTTCATCTCGGCGAGCTCCTGCGCGGCGGCTTCGTCCGACTCGTACGCGTAGAAGTAGTTTGCCGGTTTTTCCCTGACCGCGCCCGGAGCGAGCATGCCCGTGTTGAAGGCTGGTCCTCGCCCGGAAGACCAGTAGTAGGGACTCGCGGAGACCGTGTCGTTCCTGCCGCGGTTTCCGGCGTTCGCGACGATCACAGCCGGGAACTCGAGCCCTTTCGCCCGGTGGATGGTCATGATCTGGACCCCCTTCACATCGCCCTGGATCGTCTCGATCTCGTTGAGTTTCTCGTTCCGTCCGATGTGCCGGCGGGCTTCGTCGAGGAAGGCGGCCAGTCCCCGGTCCTCAAAGCTGTGGGCGAGCTCCCAGAACAGGTCGTAGTACTCGAGATACGGGCTGTGCTCGGGTCGGCGAAGAAGGTGGTAGCGGTAGCCCCATCGGTACCAGATGTGGTGGAGCAGCTCCGTGATCGGTTTGGCGTCGGCCATCGCGCACAGCTCTTCGTAGCGTTCCCGTGCGACCGCAAGCCGCCGCAGATCGTCAGGATCGTGGCCTTCGCGCGGTTCGAAGAGGGGGGCGTTGCCGAGCAGCTGCCGCACGAGCCCTTCGTCGGAGAGTCCGACGAGCGGCGAGCGGAGGTACCCGGCGTACGCAACCCGATCCGCCGGATAGAGCACGAGCTGCAGGACCTGGTAGAGGTCGTTGACCGGCGCCTCGAGGAAGAGGCTGCGGGCCGCCTGCGAATCGTATGGGACGCCGAACAGGCGCAGCGTCCGCTCGAGCCGGATCTGATTCCCGGTGCTGCGCATCAGGATCGCGAAGTCCGAATACGCGGCCGGCCGGCCCGGACGGCGAGACCCCTGTTCGTCAACACCGGCTCCCACGAGGAGCGATCCGCCTTCCACCGCATCCCGGATAAAGGCCGCGATGTGGAATGCCTCCGAATCCATGTCGTCGAGCCAGGTCTCGTCGCCGGAAGGCCGCTGCTCGATCTGCCAGATCTCCATCCGCGGGATGACTCCCGGGGTCGCCTCTCTCGCGCGCAGAGGCTCGAACCGCGCCTCGTAGGGCTGTGACGCGCCGCCAAACACCCGTGGGAAGAGCTCGTTGAAGACCCGGATCAACCCCGGCTCGCTCCGGTAGTTCGCGCCGAGCCGCAGATCGGCATCGGCTCCGGAGAGTTCGTCGGCGAGGGTGCGGAAGACACTGACATCCGCGCCGCGGAACCGGTAGATCGACTGCTTCTCGTCGCCGACGAAAAACAGCTTGTCGGGCATGAGGTCGTCTGCGCGCGGTATCCCCGGCTCGTGGTGATCGAGGCGTTCGGAGACGAGATAGAGCAGAACCTTCTGCTCCTCGTTATTGTCCTGGAACTCGTCGATCATCACCGCGCGATACCGGCGCTTGTAGTAGGCGCGCAGATCGGGGTCGAGCACGAGCGCGCGGATTGCAAGCTCCACGACGTCGTGGTAGGAGAGCAGGCCGGTCCGTCGCTTCTCGGCCACTACGCGCTCGCGGAACTCATCGAGCAGATGCATGAGCCGCTCATGGTCGGGCCACCGCGAGCGGGTCTGGTGCGCGACGAGATATCGCTCCACGAGGAGGCGGAGCCCTTCAACGT
>SLST01000289.1 GCA_007130265.1 Spirochaetales bacterium | reverse complement strand
TGCTTTGCTGGCGGTTGCCGTGGCGCGCGCGGCCGGCGTTGAATGGTCACTGATCAGCGAACGGCTGCAATCATTTGTTCCGTCCGCAATGCGCTGGCAAAAGCGCCTTGCCGGGCGGTGGACGGTGCTCAACGATGCATATAATGCAAATCCGTTGAGTATGCGCGCGGCGCTGGAGGCGCTGCGGGGAGAGGGTGCGGCTGAGCGCACCTGGCTGGTGCTGGGGGATATGCTGGAGCTGGGGGCGATTGAAGAATCCGCCCACCGCGAGATCGGTCGGCAGGCTGCGGCCGGCAACTGGCGCGGGCTTGTGACGGTTGGGCGGCGTGCGCGTTGGATCGCTGAAGAGGCGGCGGCCTGCGGAGTCGCGCCGGCGGCTGTGCGTTCATTTGAAAATGCTGCCGAAGCAGCCGCTTATCTGCTGCCGCACCTGCATGATAATGACATGGTCTTTTTAAAAGCTTCACGCGGAATGAAGCTGGAAACGATTGAACAAAAAATCTGCCATACAGCCGGAATCCCTGGCACTGTAAAGGCGTCAACGGAGAATTGAAATGTTTTACTGGCTGGCTTTGCTTGAAGAATGGTATTCGCCCCTGCGCATGTTTCAATATATCACGGTTCGCACCGTCGCCGGTGCCGGAACCGGCTTTCTGATAAGCCTGTTGGCGGGCCCGTGGCTGATCGGTCTGCTCAAGCGCAGAAATATCGGTCAGTATGTCCGGCAGGAGGAATCCCCGCCGTTATACGAGCTGCACAACAAAAAAGCCGGAACGCCCACGATGGGCGGATTGCTGATACTCTTATCTGTAACGGTTTCTTCCATAATATGGGCCCGGCCCGGCAATCTGCCTGTGCTGATTACATTGGCCAGCATGTGGTATATGGGCACGGTCGGGTTCTGGGATGACTATCTTAAACTGCATAATAAGCAGAGCAAAGGTTTATCGGCCCGCGCCAAAGTGCTGTTGCAACTGGCCTGGGCGCTGGCGCTGGTGATATCGCTTGATCATTTTCCCGAGACGCAAATCTGGCTGCGCCGGCTGATGGTGCCGTTTGTCAAAGATCCGGTGATTGAGAACATCGGCTGGCTGGCCGCATTTTTGTTTGTTACTGTTATTATGCTGGGCGCGACCAATGCGGTCAATCTTACTGACGGCCTGGACGGACTTGCCATTGGCTGCAGCAGTTCAGTGGCGCTGACCTATCTGGTGCTGGCATATGTTGCCGGGCATGCGGTGTTTGCCGAATATCTGTACATCCCGTATGTCGCCGGCAGCGGGGAACTGGCGGTTTTCTGCGGCTGTCTGGCCGGTGCCGGGTTGGGGTTCTTATGGTACAACTGTCATCCTGCCCGCGTCTTCATGGGCGATACCGGCAGCCTCGCGCTGGGTGGGGCGATTGCGACAGTGGCTATCTTGATAAAACAGGAACTGGTGCTGATAATTGCCGGCGGGGTTTTTGTGATAGAGGCGGTAAGTGTCATTATCCAGGTTGGCTCATACAAGTTACGCCGCAAACGTGTTTTTAAATGCGCACCGATCCACCACCATTTTGAAATGATGAACTGGAGCGAAACCCAGGTGACGGTACGCTTCTGGATTCTCTCGATTGTTTTCTCCCTAATGGGCCTGCTTACGCTGAAAATCAGGTGAGATTTTGAATAATCAGCAACAAACCCAAACCGCGCTTGTACTTGGTCTCGGGGCCAGCGGGCGGGCGGCCGCAGCGTTGCTGGCCGGCCGCGGATGGCGTGTGGTGGCGGCTGACTCCGCGGATAATGCCGGATTACGCGCCACAGCGGAGTCGCTGCGCGAAACAGGCATACAAGTGCAGCTTGCGCCTGAAAAACTGCCGTTGAACGGAGTTGAGCTTTGTGTCGTCAGTCCCGGCGTTCCGCTGGACTCAGACTGGTGCCGGCAGGTAGTTCGCTCAGGTATTCCGCTTGTCGGCGAACTGGAGCTGGCGGCGCGCTTTTGCGCTGTGCCGGTTCTGGCTGTTACCGGATCCAAGGGCAAGAGCACCGCGGTTAAACTGTCGGGGGATATTCTGCGGCTTGCCGGCAAACGTGTTGCGCTCGGCGGCAATTACGGGACCCCGCTGTCCCAACTTGTGATGCAGGCCGCTGCGGATGTGTATGTTGTTGAATGCAGTTCCTTTCAACTTGAGAGTGCCACCACATTTGCCCCGGCCGCGGGGGTACTATTAAACATTCAACCCGACCACCTTGACCGGCACGGCACGCTGGAGTGTTACGCCGGGATTAAACGGCGAATGTTTGCTGTGCAGGGCAGTGCTGATCTGGCGGTTGTTCCCGAGGGGATGCAGCATCTCATTCCGGGGGAGGGCCGCTGCGTAACCTTCGGCACGGAATCCGCGGCCGCCGCCGCATACCGGCAGGGTCGCATTGCTTTACATACCGGTGAATGCATCGATATTTCAGGAACATATTTTGATAATCCGGTGCTGGGTCCGGCGGTGGCGGCGGTTACCCTCGCGGTTGCGCATTTCGGCGCGGACAAAACAGCGGTAGAAACCGCGGTGCGCAGTTTTGCCCCTTTACCGCACCGAATGCAGCTCGTCGCGTTTAAAAACGGCATCAGATTCATAAATGACTCAAAAGCCACCAGCCTTTCGGCAACCGCCGCCGCATTGC
>SLST01000132.1 GCA_007130265.1 Spirochaetales bacterium | reverse complement strand
GCCGACGCACGGAGATTGCGCGGTCGCTCGCGATCCAACCGCGGTTCCTCCTGCTCGACGAGCCGTTCGCCGGGATCGATCCAATCGCCGTGTACGAGATCAAGCAGATCGTCGCTGAGCTCAGCGCCAAGGGAATCGGGGTGCTGATCACCGACCACAATGTCCGTGACACGCTGGAGATCACCAACCGGTCGTACATTATCAAGGACGGCGAGATCGTCGTAGCGGGCTCGCGTGACGAGATCATGCAGAACAAGATGGCTCGGGACGTCTATCTTGGGGAGACATTCACGATTTGAAACGACTGTTTCGCGGCTTCGAAGAGCCGCTCATTCTCGTCACCAATGACGACGGCGTCGAGTCGCCGGGCCTGATCGCCGCCATCCGTTCGGTCATCCATCTTGGCCGCGTGGTCGTGGTCGCGCCGACGACACAGCAAACCTCGCGCGGCAGGAGTATGGCGGGCAACTTTGCCGACGTGCTCCACCTCACTGCCCTGCTGGGACTCGAGGGGTGCGAGGTGTACCACATTGACGCGTCGCCTGCGCTCGCGGTGCAGCACGCGATGAACACGATTTTCGTCAAACGGTGGCCTGACCTGGCTGTCTCCGGCATCAACTACGGCGAGAACCTCGGGACCGACATCACGATATCGGGTACGGTTGGCGCTGCCTTTCAGGCCGCCGCGTACGCAGTGCCGGCGATTGCCGCCTCGCAGCAGGTGGACGTCGCGCACCACTATGCCTATGGAGACGTCGACTGGGACGGTTCCACGCGGGTCGTGCAGTCGTACGCGGAACGCATGATCGACGCGCTCGCCGCACTGCCCGCTCCCGTCGCACCCTGCGGGCGTCCGCGGCTCGCCGAGCCTCGCCCTTTTCCGTTCGACGTGCTCAAGATCGACGTGCCCGCCGAGTGTCCGCCGGGGACGCCCGAACGGCTCTCCCGACTCGCGCGCCGCCACTACTTTCTCTTCACGATCGACGCCCCTACCGCCGAAAGCCCGATAGGGGCGGGTCGTACCCGAGTTGACGAGGAGATCGACCTCATTCGCCCCGGCGACGACGTCCATACGCTGGCGGTCGACCGTGCGGTCGCCGTGACCCCTCTGAGCCTCGATTTCACCGCGCCGCTCGAAGAGAGCGCGCGCGCCCTGGGTCTGCCGTCGCTCGACGGCTCATCGCCTGATCGGCTCGTGTACGTTGACAAAGGCTCTCGCCCGGCCCAATAATTGAGGGTGGAGGTACGCTTGCAGTATCAACGACCTGCTCTCGTTCAGGGGCAGCAGCTCAAGATGAATCCGCAGCTGTTTCAGAGTATCCAGCTCATGGCGCTGCCGATTCAGGAGCTCAAGTTCCGGATTGATGAGGAACTGCAGGCGAATCCGGCTCTCGAGGTCGTCGAGGACAACTCGACCGTCTCGATCGAAGAGAACGAGTCCGGCGATCGTTCCGAGGAGTATGACTACTTCGAGAACAGCTCCGACCCCGGCTATACACAGAGCGGCTACGATGATGAGGCGAGCGAGAACAAGCACCGCTTCATGGAAGGGGCGCTCTCGACGCCAGAGTCGCTGCACGAGCATCTGCTGTGGCAGCTGCGCCTGCAGCCCATACCGGAGCATGAGTTCGCGGTCGGAGAGATCCTGATTCAGAATCTCGACGACAACGGATTCCACCGTGAGCCGATCGAGGCGCTCTTCGAGCCGCAGGATCGGCCTGCGGTCGACAAGATGCTGCGGATCATCAGGAGCTTTGAGCCCGTCGGAACCTGCGTCGCTGATTACCGGGAATCCCTGCTCGTCCAGGCGAGCTTCGACGAGACACGGCCGCCGGCCACCGATGCGATTATCGCCGGCTACCTTGAGCTTCTCGACCGGGGAAAATACGACGACATAGCCAAGAGGCTGAAGGTCGACGTCGATGAGGTTGAGGAGGCGCTCGAGTACATCCGGGGCCTCACGCCGTTCCCGGGTCGCCTCTACTCGTCGGAGAAGCCGACCTACGTCATTCCTGACCTGATGGTCGCCATTCGCGACGGACAGTTCGTGATCATCATGAACGACGAGGAGATCCCGGTTCTCGGCGTGAGCGACTCGTTCAACGAGATGGGCAGCACCGAGGCGAAGAAAGACGTGCGTAGGTTCGTCAAGGCGAAGGTGAAGGACGCGAAGTGGTTCATCCACTCGATTCGCCAGCGAAACGAGACGCTCCTGAAGACGGCCCGTGCCATCGTCGAGTTTCAGCGGGATTTCTTCGTGAGGGGAGCGAAGTATCTCGTGCCGCTCACCCTGAAGGATATTGCCGGCGAAGTCGGAGTGCATGAAGCAACGATCTCACGCATCACGAACGGCAAGTACATGCAGACCGAGTGGGGCATTTTCGAGCTGAAGTACTTCTTCACGAACTCGATCTCCGGCGCCGGATCGAGCGGCTCACGATTCTCGAAAGAGGGGGTGAAGCAGATCATCAAGGAAATTCTGGACGAGGAGACCGGTGCAGAGCATCTGTCGGATCAGCGCATTGCGGACAAGCTCGCCTCGAGGGGGATCAGGATCGCCCGGCGGACCGTGGCGAAGTACCGCAAGGAGCTCGACATATCGTCGTCGTATAAACGATAGGAGGGATCATGAAGCTTGGTATCAAGGGCGTGCATTT
>SLST01000249.1 GCA_007130265.1 Spirochaetales bacterium | reverse complement strand
CTTCGTACTCCAGCACCAACGGGACGGAGACGCACACCCCGAATCTGTCTGAATCGACCATCGAGATGACGCGAAACGAGGCGCCTCTCCGCGAACGAAGCGCCGACACGAGCACACACGTATCAATGACGATTCTGCGATCCACAGTGGTATCATATATAGTACCATAAGGTACGTCAAGTCCTCCGGCGAGTCCGCCGGACGCAAGAGCTCACGACAACCTCCGCGGCCGTGGTACCTCAGGGATACAGGACGATCTTGCACGACCGGTCGCAATCCCGGGGACCTCGTGACCCAAGGTCAACCGACTCGATCAGCCGGGTCGGGTTCCGCCCCCGATTCACGCGCCGAGCGCCCGGTCCATCGCCTGCAGGTGCAGCTCGAGTGCCTCATCGTCGAAGAGTACGAAGCGGATCCGCCGCACGGAGGACAACCGGGCGGCTTCGTCTACCACGGTCTCCATCGCGACCATCGCGGCCTCCTCGATCGGGTACCCGAAGGCGCCGGTCGAGATTGACGGGAAGGCGATCGAGCCCAGCCCGTGCTCCTCAGCGCGGCGCAGCGAGTTGCGGTAGCATTCGGCGAGCAAGGCTTGCGACGGCGCGTCCTGCCCGTAGATGGGGCCAAGCGCATGGATGACGTGCCGGTTGGGAAGTCGGCCGGCGCCGGTGATGACGGCCTCGCCCGGACGGATGGGCGAGAGCGGTCGGCACTCCTCCTCGAGCTCGGTACCGGCGGCACGATGAATCGCGCCGGCCACGCCTCCGCCCGTCCGCAGACGCGCGTTCGCGGCGTTGACCACGGCATCGACGTCGGGCTGCTGGGCGATATCTCCCTGCAGGCACTCGATGGTCACGCCAAGAACCTCGATGCTCCTCACGCCTCCACGACCTTCAGGTCGCCAAGGAGGCTGAACCCGCGCAGCACGACCGTGTAGCGCTCGGTGCCGCGCTCGGGCTGCGAGGTGCGGCGCTTGTAGTCGCCTATCAGGCTGACCTGCTTGCGCACGATGCGGGTTCCCGGCGGGACGATGACCTTCATGTCTCCAAGGAGCGAGACGCAGGTGATGTCGAAGCTCGTGCCCTCCATCGCGCGCGTTCCGGAGAGATCGACCGTGACGTCGCCGATGATCGAGAGCACCGCGGCCGCGTCGTGCTCGAGATCGTCGGGAAGGATCTCGCGGTCTCCGAGGAGCGTGAGGTAGAAGGGCCCGGTCCGGTCTGAGACGATGTCCGGGGTCGCGGAAGGCAACGCGACGGGAGGGTCCGGGAAGTCGGCGACGACCGCGCGGAGCTCGCCGGTCGTGGTGGCGTTCTCCGCCCGCCTGACGCGCTCTTCGTAATCCTCGAGCTCGAGCTCACCGTCCGCGTACGCGCGCGCGAGCATCCGAACGACGCGTTCGCGCATCGCCGGCAGACCGTAGCGGCTGTCCGCCGGAAACCTTCCCGAATCAGGATCAACAATGTCACCCATGGCTTCTGCCTATCCTATCCCCGGAATGCCGACGCTGTAAACCCGGGCCCGATCAGCCTCGGTCGAAAACCGCGTCGTAGAGCGCGGTCGTGCGAAAGCTCCCCGGCTCGCCCATCGCACCCTTTGTCTCGAAGAGGCCGAACGCCGCTGCAAAGAGGTCGACGAAACAGACCTGGACCTCGACGCGCATCCACAGCCCCATGTCAGCCTCATCTGCAGCGCGCCGGCCTTGCCCCGCGGTGCGCATCGCTTCGGCAAGCGGCGGCACCGCGGCGATGAACCGGTCAACGAGCATCTGCACCGGCACCCAGTCCGGATCGGGCTCCGCTGCGGCGCCGGACCGCCGCGCGTCGCAGAGTTCACCGGCCGCGTAGAAGAGGAAGCCGCTCATCGCGTGCAGCGCGGGCGGCGTCTCGAAGCGGTCGTCGCGCGCCCACTCGAAGGTACGAAAGGCGGTCGCGATCAGGCGACGGTAGAGCGCGACCGGGTCATCCGCAAGGTCGCGGGCGTCGTCGGTCACGACGAAGGCGTTCCCGGAGAGGCGCAGCAGCTGCGCGTCTTCGGCGAGCGCGCGCAGGCGCAGGAGCGCCGGAAGATCGGCCTCCTTGCGCGGGCGAAACCGCTCATAGAGCCGGTCTTGCGAGGGCGTGTCGAATACCGGCCCATCGTCACGGTCCCACACCGGCCGAACGACGCCCAGATCGTAGGCTTCGGCGACGACGCGCGGGGAGATGTAGCCGGCCTTCGTCGCCGGGAGCCCGCCGATGCCCATCGCCCGCTCGAGGAGCCACCGGACTCCGGTAACGTAGCGGGTAGGCGCGATCAGATCCTCCGCGGACCGAAGCTCGTCCGCCTCGCGCAGCCGCAGCACCCCTTCAACGTAAGGTTCTCCGCCCCGGGCAAGCGTCGCGAACGCCTTCGGCGAGAGGCCGAAGCGGTCGGCCGCAACCCCGTCACCCATCGCGGAGTCCATCCGCGACAGGCTCGCCTCGATCTTTCGTCGGACCGAGTCCACGACACCCTCGTCGACACCCAGGTCGGACGCGATCGCGGCGGTCTCTTCGCGGTTCCCCTCGTTGTGATTGCGGATCAGCCGGTCGGCGATCGCCTGCGCCTGCTCCATCGAAGACGGGAGCGGTTCATCGTCGTCCACTCCGTCGCCGGGCCCGTCTGCGGCAGCGCCCGCG